>CAYVOY010000224.1:0-2593 GCA_964453395.1 uncultured Anaerolineaceae bacterium | reverse complement strand
ATATTCTATTTTGGCAACTTCATTATTAATATGATTATATCTGATAGTTTAATATTCGGGAAGGGTAAAAATCGCCCAATTTGTGAATTGCTTCACTATCAATTTATAAAAATGGCGGTTCAGATGGGGCAGGGTAGGCTATAATATCGCGATTATCTTTGAAAAGGACTTATTATGGCTATTAAAACTACAGAAAGTGGAACAACATTAAGAAATCGGCTGGCAAAATCGATCGTGCTTGCCATTCGCACGCTCATGCAAAAGGGGGAGCCGGATAAAGAAAGCCTTGATATGGCAGCTTTTGTTGTTTTGGCTTTGGAAAAAATTGCAGAATCAGTTGATCAAAGTGCTACTGCTTGGGAAAAACGCGATTTCTGGCTAAAAGCCGATCGCTTCAGGATGGAATGGGACTGGACATTAAACTATAAGAACTCACTGGAAAAAGCGGTCCTGGCAGAAAATTGGGCGGAAATTCCACTCGAATTAGTTCAAATTGCTCAAAAATTGGGAAATGTTGAGGTCGCTGCTAAACATCGTTTGGGCACGCCATGGATTGGTGCCTGGAAATTATTAAAGAGTCGCTAATATCAACTGGATGAGGGGTAAATCGTCTTGTGAGGGCTTTCCGGATCAGATCGCAACAGTTTTATCTATTACGATAGTTTTCGGACCCACACAGGCATCGCAGAAAAGAATTCAGACATCATTTGGACGATTTTGAATAAAATTAAAATTCATAAACGCTGGGTGAGACTGGAACGGTGTTAAATGTTTTGAATGTCCTCGGCCAAGTTTGGAACTTAATTAGATTTCATGCATATCAATTAATTGAAACCACAAATCGTTGAAAAATCTTTCATTCCTGAGGGGGGGCATTGCTTTCCCTTATTTCCTCTTTATGGTTACGATAAGTAACATTATCATAAGCTACAAGTGGCTGGGGGGAATAACCACTTGTATCGTTTATAGGAGAAATTTTGAATCCTGTTCTGGAAATATTTAACAGATTATTCTCTGGTGATGATATGCTTCGGTGTTTCGCTCAAATTTTTCAATTCGCTTTGAAAGAATTTGGGATAAACCGGCATCTCTTGTTCTGAAAGTTTATCAATCTCAAGCCAAACCAATTCCTCCGCCAGTCCTTCAAAAGTCTCTCCGACATTCTTTAGCTGATGATCCGGAGTCCATTTCATCAAAAAGTAAAAAGCCAATTCATGGCAAATCAAGCCTTTCAAAGGTCCAACCTCATCACCGCTAAAGAAATTTTCGTGAATAAATGCGAGTCGATCTATTTCTAAAGCGCAATCGGTTTCCTCAAAAACCTCGCGAATTACAGCCGTTTCGATATCTTCACCGTGCAAAACGCCACCACCCAAAGAATAATAATATGGAGCGCGTTTGTTGCGCACCATCAAAACCTTGCCATTCTCTATTAGAATCCCACAAGCTCGCAAGCGAAACCATCGCTTCCCTTCACGAAATGAGCAATTAACTTCTTTTTCCATAAAAACCTCTATAATTGAATTTACTGAGTATACCTTCTTTATGTCTGCTAAGATTGACTAAAAATGCTATAATATGCTTACGATAAGTTATTGATATATTTTAACTATGCGCAATAATGTCTATATTTAGAGGTAATAATGCATATTTCTGAGTGTATTGAAAAATATTTATCTTCAATAAAGCTTTCGCGAAGTGCTAATACCTACCGCACCTATCATAACGCCATGAATCTGTTCAAAGATGTTTTACTCGCCCATGATTTGGATTCTGAGAAAACTGAAGTGAGCGCGCTTAGCGAAGATGCTGTTGTTTGGATGGCTGCTGCACTCAAAGAATATTCTTCCGCAAGTGAGCAAGTTTACATGACCGCAACTGTTGCTCTATATGAATTTATTGCCGGAGAAAATCTTGCTCAAATTAACCTGCCTCGGGTACGTTTGTTGGTCAAACAACGAACGCGCATACCCGGCGTTCGGCTTCCCCAATTCCCCAAAAACGATATCGAAAAAGTGCTTGATTATGCTGAAGATTTAACAATAAAAGCCACAGAAAGCCAGGAAGAACGGCTGATAAATTTGCGAGATCGGGCTTTTTTGATCTGCCTGGCGGATACCGGCATGCGCGTTCACGAAGCTTGCAATTTGCGCCGGGGCGATATTGACTGGTTCGAAGGTCGTGCGATTATCATTGGAAAAGGCAATAAAGAAGCCGTCTTGCGCTTTTCAAAGCGCAGCATTAAGGCTTTGAAAGATTATCTGCAAACACGGTCTGAACTGGATGGCGTTGGCGGTAAAACACTGGCATCCCTACCTGTTTTCGCCAGACATGATAAAGCTGTTGGCAAGAAAATCAAGGCTATTTCAACCACAACCGGCCGGGCAATTGTCAACCAAAGGGTTCGGGAATGTTTGGGAGAGGAAGCGGTTGGAACGATAACCCCCCACTCCTTCCGACATTATTTTGTCACCACAATTTTAGGCAATACAGGCAACCTCAAACTTGCCCAGGTTTTGGCAAGGCACACCAACATCGCCGTAACCCAACGCTATTCTCACCTTGCCGATGATGAACTGGATAAAAAATATTC
>CAYVOY010000223.1:0-2612 GCA_964453395.1 uncultured Anaerolineaceae bacterium | reverse complement strand
TCATAAACCTTTTCGCCAGTGTTAAAACGAACGGTTCCTTCAACAATTTGTCCTTGCGGTCGTTGAACCAGCTGCATTAAGGAAAGTGCCGTAACAGACTTACCGCAGCCCGATTCGCCAACTACACCAACAGTTGAACCTTGAGGGACATCATAAGAAACACCATCAACCGCTTTTACCGTACCAATATCGGTGAAGAAATAACAATGCAAATCGTCAAATTCTGCAACGTTTTTTGGGTCCCGCATCTGCGTCAAATATTCACTTTCAGGAACATTTCTGCGCTTTCGTTGTTTTTCAATCGCATCGGTAATTCGGCGATTTTCGCGGGTAATACGAGCGGACTCTTTTGATGATAAGTGAATCTTTTCGGTAATCTTGTTGTCTTCAAGATCTGTTGTATCGTATTGTTTCAAATCTTTTTCTTCGGTCATTTTTTCACCTTAGCGTCTCATTCTTGGGTCAAAGGCATCACGTAAACCATCGCCAACAAAGTTGAAGCCCAAAACAGTTAACATAATCATCAAACCAGCCGGTATCCAAATCCACCAATAATTAGACATTACATAAGCATCCTTGGCAAGGTTGATAATACTGCCCCAGGAAGCCATCGGATATTTAATACCCAAGCCGAGGAAGCCCAGTGTTGCTTCCAAAATGATCAGACCGCCTAATGAGCCGGTTGCCGAAACAATCAAGATTGGCATTACATTTGGAACCAAATGACGGAATATTTTTCGACTGGTGGGGATGCCGGTTGCTTCTGCTGCAACCATAAAATCCTGCTCGCGAAGTGTCAAAATTTGTCCGCGAACCATACGGGCAATACCTGTCCAACCTAAAATACCAAGAACTGCCATGAGGATAAACATGCGTTGGTAAGGGGCTACTTCCAAAGTGTCCATAACCGAGGCAAGCATCAAGAGGATTGGCCAGGTTGGAATGCTGTTGAACAAATCGACAAAACGCATCATCAAGGTATCAACCGTTCCACCAAAATAGCCGGATATACCACCAAAAATGATGCCAATTACCAATTCAATCAAAACGGTAACAAAACCAACCAACAAAGATACACGGCCACCGTACATCAAGCGCGTTAACATATCCATGCCTGCATTGTCGGTGCCAAGCCAATGTTCGCTCGTAGGAGCTGCAAAGATATCAATCAAGGTAACTTTAACGGGTTTCTTGACATAGATATTCGCATTGACTCTTTGAACAATATATTCAACCATCTCACCATCAGGTTCAGCGTATTCGAATTTGTCGGTTCGATTCGCAATTGCTTCTCGGACAAGTCCCTTAAATTCTACAGTAAGAAAATCTTTAGCATCGAGAGGATTGATAACAATATTCGTCATCTCAGCCACAGGCTCTCCGTCCGGATCTAAAATCGCTACTGCCCCTTCTTCTCCTTGTAGCTCATATTTCTTACCATCAAGGGTGAAACTCTTTTCACCTTTGGCTACAGCGGAACCGCTGGCTAATCGAAAATCAAAGGAGGAAACCAAATTAGTGTCATCCGATTTAACCGGATCCAGAATATCTAAACTTCCAACAGCAATATCTGTCTCGGTAAAGATTATTAATTTCTTTCCTTGGCGAGTTATTGTATAGTGGACATTCTCATGTTCAAATACAGCATCACCGGATTTGTCAGCTTTTAACAAGGCTGCTTCAAAACCGGAAGGCAGCGTTTTGCCTTCAGCCATGGTGATATCGCCCAACATAGATTCAGCAAATGGCTCCAATTGGAAAATTCTAAAGAAATTGTCTCCTTCTTCAACGAAAGAAAAACTTCTATCGCCGCTTTCGAAAACATCCAATCCTCTTCCTTTGGCAAGCAAGAAACGTGAGCGTTCAGCCGCACCAAAGGTTTCGCCATCTTTAACTGAATAACGAAGTTCGGTGTTTACAATCGCTCCGGCAAAGTCTTTTGTAGCATAGTCACTCGTATGGAAAATCTGCGTTTGGGTATAAGGAGATAAAAAGGGTCCCAGAAACGAGAACAGGAACATAACAGTCAGGATTACCAAGCCAACCACTGCCAATTTATTCCTAAAAAACCGTTTCATAACCAACTGCCCCGGTGAAAGCGTCTTCACCCGGCGGGCATCATCCAATGCCATTTCCTGATTTTGAGGGGCTTGGCTATCTGGTGCGTTTGTTAAATTAGTTGATTCTAGTTCACTCATCTTCTTCACCTAATTAACCCTAACCCGGGGATCTACCAGAGCATAAGCAATATCAGCTAAAAGAATACTGATTTGCGACAAAATGATCAAAAAGACCATATAAAACATTGCGAACGGAATGTCACCACGCGTAATAGCAGAATAAGAAATATAACCAATACCAGGTATTTGGAACATGGTCTCGGTAATCATCGCTCCGCCAAACATGCTTGGTATGATCCCAGCCATCATAGTTACCAATGGAATCAAGGTGTTCCTAAAAGCATGCCTGTTAATAACGGTTTTTTCTGGTACGCCTTTAGCGCGGGCAGTCCGGATATAGTCAGAGTTCAAAACTTCAAGCATATTTGTACGGGTATAGCGTAAAATATCACCAATGCTAAGCATCATAAGGGTGATAACAGGTAAGACCAA
>CAYVOY010000222.1:0-2632 GCA_964453395.1 uncultured Anaerolineaceae bacterium | reverse complement strand
ATGGCTTGCCAAATAGCCGATTTGATTTCGAAGAACAAACCCTCCTCGTGAGGGTTTTTTGGTTTTTAATCATTCAACCGTAGTCACGAAATTCCAGTCATTTATAATTAATAAATTCCCCAAGATGCCATTCGCAATTTAAACTAAAACAACCGCCTCACCTGCGGTTGCTTTAGTCTTGATCTAAATAGTGTCTTTTCACAATCCGATCCTATTCGCGCTAATTTGAAAGGAGAGAAACAACAGTTGCGCGAACTTCCAATATATTAACACGCGTTACCTGATTTTTCTACCCCTGTATGTTAAATTTAGGTTAAATATTTCAAAGATATATTTTATCTTGTTTGGAATTTTCAGACCCATAAGAGCCCATATTCTTGGCGAGTTTCCATTGAAACCCAGCTCAAACCTCATTTTCCTCGCTATTTTATGCTATCATTAAGCACTAATCATGGATTTTTGGAAGAAAACTTTCCCTTTTATTTTGCTCAACATCTTTGTCTCTGCGACAACGGTTTTGTTGGTCATCTGGCTGACACAAAACGGCATTATTCAACTTCCAACTAAGCCAACCCTTACACCAATCGTTACCAGAATCAATCCATCAACCGAAGTGCCTGTGGTTCAAAGCACAGCCGAAAAACCAATTGCCAGCACCCCCAGAGCATCCTCCGACGAGGGGACTTTGCTGATTGAAGGTGTTTTTGGAGCCGGGGAAATTAGCGTGGAATACATCCTGATTCGCAATCAAAGCGAATCGCCTATCAACTTAAACGGCTGGTCGATCCAATCCTCAAACGGGAAAAAACTCGACCTGCCTCAACTTAGCCTCAACAAAAACGGTGCCGTTCGG
This sequence comes from uncultured Anaerolineaceae bacterium, assembly GCA_964453395.1. Classification (GTDB taxonomy): domain Bacteria; phylum Chloroflexota; class Anaerolineae; order Anaerolineales; family Anaerolineaceae; genus Mesolinea. Next base: position 1,779 of record CAYVOY010000222.1, on the reverse strand, counting down.
CTATACTCTAAGCACGGCACGAATACTGTAATTGAACTTTATTGGAACTCAGACCAGGCTCTTTGGACAACCGGCAGTAAAATCCAACTTCTGGATCCGAACGGAGAGCAAAAATCAGACTGGCAAGTTCCGTAGAATCGCAGGGAGATTTATGTCACAAGCTTTTTATCGCGTTTGGCGCCCCGCCACCTGGGACGAAGTTGTCGGTCAGGATCACATTGTGCAGACCTTGCGCAATGCCATCGCCACCGACCGCGTTGCCCACGCCTACCTCTTCGCCGGTGCCAAGGGAACCGGCAAAACCACCAGCGCCCGTTTGCTTGCCAAGGCGGTCAATTGCCTTGACCCGGATAAGACCATTCAACCTTGTAATCACTGCACGAATTGCCTGGCGGTCAATGAGGGGCGTTTCCTCGACCTGATCGAAATCGACGCTGCCTCCAACACCAGCGTTGACGACATCCGCGAGCTGCGCGATAAAATAAATTTTGCTCCTTCACAGGGCAAATTTAAAGTCTACATCATCGATGAAGTCCACATGCTATCAACCTCCGCCTTCAACGCCCTGTTGAAGACGCTTGAAGAGCCGCCTTCACATGTCATATTCATCCTTTGCACAACCGAAATTCATAAAATTCCGGCAACTGTGCTTTCGCGCTGCCAGCGGCACGAATTTCGCCGAATTCCGGTTCCAACCATCATCAAAAAGCTGGAAGTTTTGACCAAGCAAGAAGGCATCGAGATTGAGGCGGAAGCACTGAGCCTGATTGCACGCCAGGCAACCGGCGCCATGCGCGATGCAATTTCGCTTGTCGACCAGCTTTCTTCGATGTCAAAAAAGGTTACGCTTGAAATCGCCCAGGAAGTTTTGGGCACTGCTACCAGCCAATCGGTCATCGAACTGGTTGACGCTATTTTGAGTGAAAAGAGCGGTTTGGGCTTGGAAATTATTCATAAAGCTCTCGACAGCGGCACCGATCCACGCCAATATGCCCGGCAGGTTGTCGATTATCTGCGCGATTTGCTGGTCATCAAAATGCAAGCCGGCAAAGACCTCGAACTAACCCCCGAAGATCGCAAAACGATGGAAGGGCAAGCCAAAAAGTTTGAAACCAGCCATCTCGTTTCGATCATCAGTACCTTTAGTGAGGCTTCCACTGACCTGAAAGCCAATTGGCATCCCGGTCTGGGGCTCGAATTGGCTTTAGCTTCGTCGCTCTATCAGCCGCAACCAGTCCTTCAGGTCATGCAAGAAACAGAACGCCCGGCTCCTCGTTCTTACGAAGAAGAAGCTTCCCGGAAGGCGAGCGCGGTTTCTCAAACAGAGTCCGACCAAAAAGAAACAAGTGATAAAAATTATGAAATGATCGAGGTTCCCTCAACTTTCGATTCAAGACAACCGCTCACGCTTGAGCTGGCGCTTTCGCAATGGGAAAAAGTCAAGCAAGCCGTTGGCAAACATAACCGTATCACCGCAGCGGTGTTAAATTCTGGTAAAGTGGTTCAGGCTTTGGGTGACACAATTGTGCTAAACTTCCAAAGTGAGCTCTTGAGGGAACGCATTTCGGAAGAAAAAGTCAACAAACTTGTCTTGCACATGCTCAAGAAAGTTTACGGGCGCGAGATAACTTTGATTTGTACTGTTGGCGACAAACGGAAAGTCATACCCTCATTACACGACGAAAACGAAGAGGATTTGGTCGAATTTGTTGTAGAAAAATTAAATGGTGTATTGCTCGAAAGCGACCCCACCGAAGAACGAAAGGAAGAATAATATGG
>CAYVOY010000221.1:0-2638 GCA_964453395.1 uncultured Anaerolineaceae bacterium | reverse complement strand
GCATATAACGTTTGGAATCCAAACCGTTCAGATTGTCCAGTTCCTGGGCTTGTTTGGGGGTGCCAAGTGTGGCAAAGGTCATAACCTGGGTTTCACCACGGGTGAACAAACCGGAGCCATGTGTGCGCGGAGCAACGTTAACTTCGGTGTAGATTTCGCGAACTTCGTAAACCTGGCGATTATCAGGGCGTTTGCCTTCGTTCAAAATGCGTTGGCGGATAACATTGCGTTCCGCATCGCCAAAAGCCTGTTTCAATTGGGCTTTGCGTTCGGGGGTCAATTCTTCCTCGGTGCCCATTTCTTCAATGAAGGCATCGCGGATCTGGTCCATCCCGCCATACAAATTTTCTTTGCTGTAAGGTTGGTCCAGGATAGCTGTGATTTTACCGCTCAAGCGTTCTTCGGCAATACGGAGCAATTCAGGATCCAAAAGGTCAATTTTGACTTCTTGTTTGGCTTTGCCGACTTCGGCAGCCATTTTTTCTTGAATTTCACAAATCGGTTTGATGGCATCGTGTGCCAGTTGTAAGGCTTCGACCATCAAAACTTCGGTCACTTCGCTTGCACCGGCTTCGACCATCAGAATCGCTTCTTTGGTTCCGGCAACGCGCAAATCGAGTGTAGATTGTTCCATCTCCTGCATGGTGGGGTTGACAATCAGTTGACCGTCAACGTAGGCGACGCGAACTGCACCAACCGGACCGCCAAAGGGGATATCAGAAATCATCAATGCAGCGCTGGCGGCGTTGATTGCCATCATATCAAGCGGGTTTTCGTCATCCGCAGAGATTGACATCAACATCACCTGCACCTCGTTGCGCATCCCTTCGGGGAAGAGCGGGCGCAGAGGGCGATCGGTGAGGCGAGCAATCAGGGTTGCATCGGTAGAGGGGCGACCTTCACGGCGGAAGAACGAACCGGGGATTTTGCCTCCGGCGTACATGCGTTCGTCATAAGAGACGGTCAGGGGGAAGAAGTCGGTACCTTCGCGAGCTTCGCCCATGGTTGCAGCAGCAAACATCATGCTGTCGCCCTGGCGAAAAATCACGGAACCGCCAGCCAAGCGGGCTACGCGTCCGGTTTCGAAGCTGACTTCTTTATTTCCAAGTGTAGTGGAAAAATACTTTGCTTCAGGTTTCATATTGTCCTTTCATCTGTAGCCAGATCAGGGACTGAAAATCGGTGACCAAAAATTGATCAGCGTTTTTCAATTCCCGTCTGGCTGATTAACCGCAACCGCCTCTTCAGAATTAGTAAAAAGGCTTTACGGGTTGATTACTGTGTGATGCTAAAACTATTTGCGGCGGATGCTCAAAGCATCGGTAATGGTCAGGAAGCGTTCGTAATCCTTTTTGCGCAGATAGGCAAGCAGGCGACGGCGCTGACCAACCAATTTCAACAGACCACGGCGGGAAGATTCGTCGTGCTTATTGGCACGAAGGTGATCGGTTAGTTGAGTAATCCGTTTGGAAAGCAATGCGATTTGTACTTCCGGAGAACCGGTATCACCAGATTTGGTGGCGTACTTTTCGATAATTTCAGTTTTTTCAGTTTTTGTTAAAGCCATGACATGTGCTCCTTAAATTTTTTTTGCAGGTCTCCTTGCTTGCAGCTGAAAAACCAACCGCTCACCGGACCAGTCATTGATTGAAATTATAACAGGAAGATGGCAATATGCAAGGAGATTAAAAGGAAACAGGAATTAGAGCCAAGAGCCAAGGGCCAAGGGCCAAGGGCCAAGGGATAAGAGCCAAGAGCCAAGAGCCAAGAGCCAAGGGGTCGTCAACAAAAAATCGGACAGAAACTTAAGAGACGCAGTTGTTGTTTTGTGATTTCTTCTGACTTCCTATTTTCTGCAGGTGAAATTTTCACCCCAAATTCAGATAACTGATGTTACAATAAACGAGCATTCATGCCCCCTCACTCATCGGGGCTATAAAATTATTTAAGGAGATTGAATGACTGAGGAAAACCCCCGTATCCAAAAACTGAAGGCTTTGCGCGCCGAGTCCAAATTAGGTGGTGGGCAAGACCGCATCGACAAGCATCACGCAAAAGGCAGCCTGACTGCCCGTGAACGCATCGACCTCTTGGTCGACAAAGGCAGCTTCCGTGAAATTGGAGCTCTCTCAACCGGTCTAAATGACCCAAAAGGCAATGACAACTATGGCGACGGCGTCGTTACCGGCTATGGCCAAATCGACGGGCGTACCGTTTATGTTTATGCTCAGGATTTCACCGTCAACGGCGGTTCTCTTGGCAATATCCATGCCCAAAAAATTTGCCGTGTGATGGACCTCGCCGCTGAAACCGGTTCCCCCATCATCGGCATGATCGATAGTGGCGGTGCCCGCATTCAAGAAGGCGTCTATAGCCTGGGCGGATATGCCGAAATCTTCCGCCGAAACGCCATTTATTCCGGTGTGGTTCCCCAAATCAGCCTGATTATGGGTCCCTGTGCCGGTGGTGCTTCTTATTCCCCTGCCGTTACCGACCTGATTATCATGGTTCGCAAGCAATCCTACATGTTCCTGACCGGTCCGAACGTCATCAAAACCGTTACCGGCGAAGAAGTTGATTTCGAAACCCTTGGCGGTGCCGATATTCACCTCGGAACCAGCGGACTTTGCCACATGGT
>CAYVOY010000220.1:0-2643 GCA_964453395.1 uncultured Anaerolineaceae bacterium | reverse complement strand
GAATTCCTGAGGCAAAATAAGGATCAGCTTGCCTTCATTTGCCATATAAAGCGGATCCAAACCGAGCAGATCACAGGCACTGCGCACATCAGGGTCAATCGGGATGGCGTTTTCTTCCAAAATGATACCGAGCTGACTCTGACAGGCAATTTCAACCAGGCTGGTTGCCAAGCCGCCTCGGGTTGGGTCGCGCAGGACGTGAACCTCGGGTACGTTTTGGAGCAAGTCGGCGATCATGCCATTTAATGGAGCGACGTCGGATTTAATCTCGCTTTTGAAACCAAGGTTGCCGCGTGCTTCGGCGACGGCGATGCCATGATTGCCAATTGGACCGCTAAGAATAACCAGATCGCCCGGCTTGGCGTTTTGGCCTGAAATTTGCCTATCCTTTTTTCGCCATCCGATGCCGGTTGTGCTTATAAAGATTTTGTCCGACTTCCCTTTTTCGGTGACTTTTGTGTCTGCTGCAACAATTTGCACCCCGGCTTCCTTGGCGGCTTCTGCCATCGAGCTGACAATGCCTTCCAAATCGGCGAGCGGAAAGCCTTCTTCCATGATGAAGGTAGCGGTCAAAAATTTTGGAAGAGCGCCGAGCATGGCGACATCGTTGACCGTGCCGCAAATCGAAAGGCGACCGATATCGCCGCCGTTGAAAAAGAGAGGCGAAACTATATGTGCATCGGTTGAAACGACCAAATCCATCCCCTCAGAGCATTCCTGACCAATTTTGAGCAAAGCCGCGTCATTCCCTTGATTGAGAATCGGGTTGCCGAGTTGTTTTTGGAAAAGATTGCGAATCAGAGAGTGGGTTAAGGTACCGCCTGAGCCGTGACCAATTTGGACAGTATCATGCTGATTGATGGGTATCGGGCAGCTGAAATTTTGTAAATTTGAAAGTGAGTCTACCATTAATTCACCTTGTGATAACGATAGGTTGCCGCGCAGGCTCCTTCGCCGGAGAGCATCGGCGCACCGAGGGGATTGGAAGGTGTGCAGAGTTTGCCAAAAGCAGGGCACTGACTTGGCTTGGCCAGCCCGCGCAAAACCTGGCCGGCTATGCAAAGTTCCGATTCTTGTAATTGAGCCAGTTCGATATCAAAACGGGCTCCGGCATCAAAGGCTTGAAATTCTTCGCGCAGACCCAAGCCGGACTTGGGAATCAAGCCAATTCCGCGCCATTGACGGTCAACTGCTTTGAAAACCTTTGCCATCATTGCCTGAGCAGTTTTGTTGCCTTCACGGCTGACATAACGCGGATAGCCATTTTCGACTTCAGCGCGTCCCTCTTCGAGCTGGCGAACACAAAGCAAGAGTCCGAGGGCGAGGTCGGGCGGGTCAAAACCGGTTACAGCCATCGGCGTATGGTATTTTTGAGCGATTGGCTCGTATTCATGGTAACCCATGATGGCGCAAACATGCCCGACTGCCAAAAAGGCATTTACCCGATTGTCTGGACTTTGCAAAATGGCCTGCATGGCGGGAGGAACCAAAACGTTGGCAGGCAGAATGGAAAAGTTGTCAAGACCAAGCTTTTGGGCATGGATAATGCTGGCGGCAATGGAGGGGACAGTCGTTTCAAAGCCGACAGCGAAGAAAACCACTTGATTTAGTGGGTTGGCTTGAGCAAGTTTTAGGGCATCCATGGGGGAATAGACCACGCGGACATCCGCCCCTTTCGCTCGTGCGCTAAAAAGGTCGCCGGTAGAGCCGGGAACGCGCAGCATGTCGCCAAAACTGGTGAAAATGACACCCGGTTGAGCGGCAATTTGCAAGGCGCGCTCAACCAACTCGAGCGAGGTTACACAAACCGGACAACCCGGTCCGTGAATCAGGTTGATTTGCTCGGGGAGTAACTGGTCAAGGCCAAATTCCATAATGGAATGGGTTTGTCCGCCGCAAATTTCCATGATGTTCCATGGTTTTGTGGTGATGCGTCGGATTTCGTCCATCAGAGCTTTGGTTTGGCGGACGGATTCTGGGCTGAGCTTATTCGCCACCGGCTTGCTCTCCATAATAATTGCGATTGAAAGCTTCGAGATCTTTCAGGATTTTGAGCGTTTCGTTTGCTTCGGTATCGCTCAGGAGGTTCAGGGCAAAGCCGGCATGAACGAGCACATAGTTGCCGACTTGCGCTTCAGGTGTGGTTGCCAGGCAAACTTCCTGGCTGACACCGTCAAAATCGACCTGGGACATTAAGATGCCGTCGACTTCATAAATTTCAGTTACTTTTCCGGGTATTCCAAGACACATAATTAGTCCTTTATCATGCCTGTTTGGTACAGGGCAGTGAGCAATTGTCCGGCTGCCACGCCGCCATCGTTGGTGGGGATTTGGTGGTGCCAGAGGACGTTGAAACCGGCTTTTTCTAAAACCGGGATAACTTTGCTAATCAGAAGTTTATTTTGCCACACTCCGCCTGAAATTGCCACCGTTTTTATGCCGCTTTCTTTTTGCAGCAGTTGGCAAACTTTGAGGCTCAGGTTGAGGATGGCATTATGAAATTTAGCGGATATGACAGCTTTGCTTTCTTCGAGGTGAAGGTCTTGCAAAATTTGAGTGAAAAGCGGCTTGAGCAGGATGCTCTCCGATTCAATCGGCAGATCGTAAGCCTTGCTTTCGTTTGGATCGGCGATGCTTTCTAAA
>CAYVOY010000219.1:0-2647 GCA_964453395.1 uncultured Anaerolineaceae bacterium | reverse complement strand
CGCTGGCCTTATATCCTCGAAGACGAATCTCAAGATTCCAGCAAACTCCAGCAGGAAATTCTGAGCAGATTAGTTGGCAAAAATGGCAACTGGGTGCGTGTTGGCGACCCCAACCAAGCTATTTACGAGAGCTTCACCACGGCCGACCCGAACCTGCTCAAAGGCTTTGTCAACCGTGATGATGTTCGCTCTGTCGATTTACCGGTTTCAGGTCGTTCTGCCCCTGCAATCATTAACCAAGCGAACGCATTGATCGATTGGGTTCAAAGCGAACATCCGAATTATTCAATACGGGACGCCCTTTCCGAGCCCTATATTCAGCCAACGCAAGCCGGTGATCCCCAAAGCAACCCTGAAAATCAGCCGGACACAATTCAAATCATCAATCGCAGCTTCACACCCGAGCAAGAACTCACTTTCCTCAGTCGGGAAATCAAAAGATGGTTCGCACAGTATCCCGACTCTACTGTAGCAGTTTTAACCTTCCTGAATAAACGTGCCTCAGAAATTGCAAAATACCTTAAGCAAGAAAAAATTGAGGTTGCTGATGCATTGATGAAGGTAGCCGAGCCGACAAGGCTCTCAGCCGGTGCAATTGTCCTGATTCTTAAATCACTCTTTGACCCGCTCAATTCCGTTCATCTCTCGCGTTGTTTTGAAGTCTTCTATCGCCATCTTCTGGACGATTTGGAAGCTCTACGCCTGGTTAAACATTGTAGCAAGTTGATTCGAGAACTTGAACAAACTGAGGATTATCTTTATCCAGAAGAAAACGACTGGTTGGCAAGCCTCGAGTTTGAAGACAACCAATCCGAAATCCTCGAAATGCTGACAAGATTCCGAAAAGCAATTCAACGCTGGCATGAGGCTACAATTTTGCCAGTTGACCAGCTGGTTTTGGTCTGCGCTCAAGACTTGGTTCTGGATGACGCTGAACTTGCGATCATCCATAAGATTTCCGGTTTTATCAAATCGATGCTCGAAAACAATCCGCATTGGTCAGTCATGCAAGTCATGGATGAATTGATTGGAATCTCCAAAAATTCCCGCGGTTTTGCGAATTTTAGCCAAAAAGAGGATGGTTTCGACCCGGATAATTACAAGGGGAAAGTGATTGTTGCCACAGCCCACAAATCAAAAGGCTTGGAATGGGATAAAGTTTTCCTCACTTCTGCCAACAATTATGACTATCCTTCAGGTGCTGAGAACGAAACCTATATGTCAGAAAAATACTTCATTGCCAATCAGCGTAATTTGGAAGCAGAATTGCTTTATGATTTGGAAGCCATGCGCGTCCAACACTCGGGAGGCGTCATGTTTCGCTCTTATGACAAGCAAAACGCCCGGGATGATATTGCCCGTGAGCGCTTGCGCCTCTTTTATGTCGGCATGACCCGTGCCCGCAAATCTCTCACAATCACCTGGAACACCGGCAAAGGCAACAAAGCCCAGCCCAGCCTGGCTTTTCAATTTCTCTTAGGACAGGCAGAAAATAATGACTAATTTAATGCCATCAAACTTCGTTTTTTCGCAAAGCTCCTTACAAACTTTCGACTATTGCCCACGTCGATTCTACTTGCGTTACCTCAAAAAATTGGTTTGGCCTGCCCAAATGGTCAGCGAGCACAATCAGACAAAGGATCGCGATGCTGGCGTTCGTTTCCACCAACTCATCCATCAATACTTCATCGGTATTGAGCTAGAAACGCTGCAAAAGATAGCAAACTACGATTCGGATAGCCGGATGGCAGACTGGTTTAAAAACTTCCTCCAAAGCCCTTATGCCAATCTTCCGGGCAGTCTTTATCCAGAACAAAGTTTCCAAACCGAAATTGCCGGTTATCAATTGATTGCTAAAGTCGATCTTTTGCAAATTCATGACAACCAAATCAAAATTTACGATTGGAAAACCTCTCAAAAATTACCAAAAGCCTCAAGCCTGCTAAAACAAGCCCAAAGCAAGGTCTATCCTCTGGTCATTTCAAGAGCAATTGCCCCAAAAAGTCAAAAACTTAGTCTGATTTACTGGGAAGCAAATTTTCCGGATCAAACAATAGAGTTGGAAAGTACTGAAGCTGACTGGCAGAAGTTCGAAAATGAAATTTCTAAACAAATCCTCGAAATTAGCAATTTGAAAGAAGAAGAATTCGTCATGACCGATGACAGGCAAAAATGCGGATGGTGCGAATATCGTTCCTTTTGCCATCGGGCTGTCTCGGCTGAGTCTCTTGATGAGGCATACGATTTAGAAAACTTTGATGAAATAAAAATTCCCGAGGAAGTTGACCCTTCCTGGGAATCTTAAACTGATTACAATGGAGGTGGGCAGAACAGGACTCGAACCTGCGACCTCATCTGTGTAAAAGATGCGCTCTAACCAACTGAGCTATCCGCCCGCGAAGGACTATTATAAACTAAAAATGAGAATAATTCGATTCAAAAACAAAACTGGTGAAATTCAATTTGGTTGGATCAACCAGGAAAAAGTTGGCATCATTCAAGGTGACCCTTATGGCGAATTTCGTCGCTTTGAACCCAACTTCTTCCTTTCCGAGCTGGAGCTCATGCTTCCTTGCCTGCCTACCAAAATTATTGCAATCAGCAATAATTATCCGGACCGTGCCAGAGAGCTCGAAGCCGAAATGCC
>CAYVOY010000218.1:0-2649 GCA_964453395.1 uncultured Anaerolineaceae bacterium | reverse complement strand
TTCAGAATACTTTCCCGGAATTCCTACATCCACGTTAAGTCCGGAAGAATTGCTTGAAACTGAAACCCCAACCTTGGCGAATGGTGATTTTTTGACACCGGAGAATCCGGGCGAATTTGCCGGTCCGGAATTTGCTACACCAACCAATAAAGGCAATTTGCTTGATAAAATCGATGACCTCCCCAAAGAACAAAACAATTCAATCTGGCTCTTTTCGATAGGTATTGGAATCGTCCTGATAATCGCTGCAATTTACTTATATATGCGAAAGAAATAGACCCATTTTTGACAAGTTCTTTCAAATATGCTATCCTATTGCCCATCCAGAGTGAGGTGACAGGGTATGCAGAAAGAGCGAGTTTCAGACAATGTTTATTGGTTTCAAAGTGAAGTTTACGCACAAGTTACGGCAGGTGTTGTTGTCGGACCACAATGGGCCGTCCTAATTGACACACTGATGCCGGAAGAAACACCGGAAATTAAAAGTTTTATCGAGGACGAACTGCTCGTTCCTGTCCGCTATGTTGTCAACACCCATCATCACGCCGATCATGCCTGGGGCAATTGTATCTTCCCTAATGCAACGGTTATCGGCCATGAACTTTGTCGTGAATTAATGCTTAGTCGCAGTCAGACTGCACTAAACGAAGCCGGTAAAGACGACCCGCTCTTTAGAAGTCTTTGCATCCAGGAACCTCAAATTACTGTTTCGGAAGGTTCACTCTTTCTTCGGATTGGCAAAAAACACCTCAAAATTTTCTCTACTCCCGGACATTCCGATGATTGCATTTCAGTACTTCTTGAAGATGAACGGATTCTTTTCAGTGGTGATGCTTTTATGCCGGTTCCCTATTTTGTTGGCGGTGATATCGACGTAATGACCAAGACAATCACCGATCTTGGACAAATGGGACTCGAAAACATCATTCAGGGTCATGGTGATGTTGTCCTGCGCGGTGAAATTGAAGATGTTACAAGCAGCAATCTCGATTATCTAAAATCGGTTCGAAAAATCGTCAAAACCGCACTTCGCCGCCGAAATCCAATTGACTTTCTTCGTTCACAAGATATTGAAGACAGTGGCAAATCGCGAATCAGCATGGGCGGCATTGCCCAGGATCTGCACATTCGCAACCTCCAGTGGCTCTATCTGACAGAATTGAAGAAATCGAAAGAAAACAACGAATCAGAAAATTGAGCTTGTTACTACCAAAATTATGGTAACGATCGACATAATAATGGCTTCAGGATACTGTTGCCATTTTTTGTTTTCCTGATAGAGACTTAGGTAACTTGTCAAAGTATAAAGTAAACCGCAAAGCAAAATTCCATATTGAATTGGCGGAATAAAGATATAGTGCAAAACAACGGCAAATTGTGTAAGTAACCAAGAGGCGATAACTGCGGTCAAAAATTTCTCGTTCTCGCCTGGCCTCAGGCTTAACAAACGAAAACAAACGAAAAAAGAAGACAGTAAAAAAAAGATAAATTGTGCAACAATCCTAATTCCACTGTTTTTCAAAGCTATAGAGAGCAATAAAAACAAACCGAACGAAAAACTGATGACAAGAATTGAATATCCGGTTTGTTTGTTGCCAGCCTCATCTATTAAGACATATTCAGCCCTCAACAAGATGCTCACAATCAAGAAACCAAAAGAGTAGACCACCCACCAGCTTAAGCTTCGTGCTGACTGAATGAGTACCACCGATAAAATCATCGTAGCGATAAAAGGCAGCATCAAATGAGGGAATACTTTTCCCAGGTTCAGTTTCTCTCCCTGCCAGATTGGGTGGGAAAAAAATACCCAAATACAAGCTGAAGCTGTCACCAAAGCCAATAAAAATGGAACAAAACTTTGAAAAGAAAGCTCAAATTGTATTCCTAAGATATCAAAGCTGTTCATTACCGGATTCGCAGGAAGCAAGTAAATCAAGGCAAAACTTAAAGCAAGAAAAGCCAGCAAAATGCTGAAGCGATTGATATAAAGGCTGCTGTTTCCATCTCTTTCCATCTTCTTATTTTATCACGCAGAGAACTTCAAATTTTGAGTTAAATTGACAGTTAAAATTGTTACCGAATTTATAACGAAAAAAACCGCCTATTTTCTTTGAGTACATCATTTTATAAGGTTTTCAAGATGTGCAATTAATTCGATTAAATGGTATAATTTACAGGTTATGAGATTTATAATGCCCTCTCGCGAACAACCCAAAGTGTTCAAAGCAATCAAAGCTGGTTTTGACAACCTTTCGAGTCATGTCTGGCTTTTGTTGTTTCCAATTGCACTTGACTTGTTCTTTCTATTCGGAAAACGTTTGCTTATTTCCGATCAAATTAATGCTTTTCTCGCTAGTTTTATCCCCCCTGAAGGGATGACCGCCGAACTTTTGGCAACTTGGGAAGACTTGAAGCTCTTGTTGACTGAAACAATTAAAAATTTCAGCCTGACCTCTTTCTTACGGACATTCCCAATCGGTATTCCAAGTCTGCTTTCCAATCGCAACCTTAGTGTAAGCCCTCTCGGAGAATACAGCACCGCTCAGGTTAGCGCAAGTGGAACCCTGTTGACTGTCCTTGGCTTTTCGGTGATAGGCTTTTTGCTCAATATTCTTTTCTTGTATGCCATTCGAAAATCAACCAAAATAA
>CAYVOY010000217.1:0-2649 GCA_964453395.1 uncultured Anaerolineaceae bacterium | reverse complement strand
GGCGATGACCCTGAACGCCGCCAGCCTGATATCAGCCGTGCAAAAGAAATTTTAGGCTGGGAACCAAAGATTGATTTACATGAAGGCTTGGAGAAAACCATAGTATATATGCGCAATAAGCTGGGAATACAAGCCTAAACCATGGGAACTTTGCGTGTCATCTCAGGCAAAGCTAAAGGCATGCGTCTCAAGACTGTCCCCGGCGATACCACTCGTCCGATTACCGATATCGTCAAAGAATCGCTGTTTAATATCCTTGGCAATGAAATTGTCGATAATCAAATTTTGGATTTATTCGGTGGAACCGGTGCGGTTGGGATTGAAGCTCTCAGTCGCGGTGCGCGCTTTGTCACCTTTTTGGATAAAGGCAGCCAGGCAATCAAAACCATTCAGCAAAACCTCGCCACAACTAAATTAGAAGCCCAGGCAGAGGTCATTCGCACCGACGCCTTCGCTTACCTGCAAAATCCTCCAAAACTCGCTTTTGACCTGATTTACATCGCCCCACCCCAGTATCGCCAAATGTGGCAAAAGGCGATCAAATTGGTCGATGCCAATCCGGAACTCTTGAGCGATACCGGGCAAATCATTGTCCAAATCAACCCTATCGAATGGGAAGAACTTAGCTACGAAAACTTTGAAATCTTCGACGAACGCAAATACGGCGACACGCTCTTAGTCTTTTTTGAGAAAAAAGCCTGAAACATAATTGTTCATACTAATAAATGTACGGGCAGGTTTGGTGCAGAAGTAGGTCGGAATCCGCTTCCGTTGCGGACTCCGACATGTTCGTGAATTGACAAAACGGTGTTTGTTGGCGGGGCGACGTGAAACTATACAATTCATATAACGACATTTTTGGTATATAAAATGATTTTATTTGGAATATGCAACGTCGGAGTCCGCAAAATAGGCGGATTCCGACCTACGAAGATATGTTGAACAGAAAGGTGTGCAAAAAGGCGTTCTCCGTTCATTTAATTTCGACACTTCGTCCGCACTAGAAGCTGCATACTACCAAATAAAAAATTCTAACTGCGTACTGCCAACGGCTACCTGCTAAACCTCATCAACAGCTGATCTTCATCATCATAAGAATAATGTCCGAACCAAGGTTTTTCGTTTCTTCGGTGGCGCATTGCCATCGGCAGAAGGGTGTACAAATCTTCCACCAAATCCAATTTCAAGGCTTCTTTTTGGCTAAACCAAGCCAGTCGGCCCTCTTCAGATTCTCGCAAGTTTCCGCTGAGCTGCTTGGCTTTGAAGACATAAAAGAGGATCCCTGGGTTTGTGCCCGTGTCGACCACAATTTGGGCAACTTGAATCAGCAACTCAGCTTTCAATCCGCTTTCCTCAAAAAGTTCACGTTGAGCCGCTTCCAAAATCCCTTCACCCTGCTCAAGATGTCCGCCTTCACCATTCCATTTTTTCGCCCAAATTTTCTTATCGGCCGCGCCTTTTAACAGCAAAACTCTGCCCTTATCATCTACCGGAAAGATTAAAACACGCGTAATCAATTGGTAGCGATCCTTTTGAATTCCCTGACTTTTTGCACCCATAAGCATCAAAAAGCCCAGGCAATCTCTTGCCCGGGCAAATTCCTTTTCTTTAATTTAAGAACATCGGAAGACCAAGCACAGACTTGATCTTCGGACGATAATTTTCAATGTCGTAATACTTGTCAACATCCACACGGCGTTTTCCGCTCTCAACCAAATCGAGCGGGGTCGCCGTATACTTCCCGTCATTAATCCCAACCAGATTACCATAGTGATTTCTCGTAATCAACTGAAATGCCAGCGTGCCAAAGTTCATCGAAACCATTCGGTCAGTAATATCCGCCGGACCGCTCCTGACGAGGTAACCAAGACGTTGATACATGGTGTTATTTCCGGAAAGTGCTTTAATCTGGTCTGAAAGCATTTCACCAATCCCGCCCAACTTGCGGTGTCCATAAGCATCAGGCGTACCGGTTTGCATCACTTTTCCCCCAATCGGAATAGCGCCTTCAGAAATCACCACCAGCGAATAATGCGCCGGACTGTCCTTCTTATCCTTGTCCAGCATTTCAACCAATCGCTCAAGGTCAAAAGGTACCTCACAAATGATCGTTCGGTCAACATGTGCCAAATAACCGGTAATCAATGAGGTTTCGCCAGAATTGCGCCCAAAAAGCTCAATCACGCCAATTCGCTCGTGCGAACCGACGCTGGAACGAAAATAGGTGATATGGTTTACGCCACGGGTAATCGCAGTCGAAAAGCCAATGCAATAATCTGTCCCCAAAACATCGTTATCCATCGTCTTTGGAATCGCGACAATCTTGACGCCTTCCTTGTGCAAACGAGTCGAGAAACTGAGCGTGTCGTCACCGCCGATGGTTACCAATGCATCCAGTTTTAAATGGTTTAAGACCTTCATGATATAGTCGGTATAATCTTTAGCACCGCTCTCTTTATCGACAACAACGCCATAATCGCTATTTCTCAAAAATTCTGGGGTGTCTTCAGGGCGAACTTTTGCCGGATTAGTTCGGGAGGTGTGCAAAAAAGTGCCACCGGTTCGATCGACCCGGCGAACAACAGACTCGTTTAATTCGCGAATGTAATAATCATGCGTGGACTGATCTTCCAGGTCATAACCCAAGAG
>CAYVOY010000216.1:0-2661 GCA_964453395.1 uncultured Anaerolineaceae bacterium | reverse complement strand
TGAAAAGCGCAACCCGGCCTACGAAAAATGATTCCGTTTTATTTCTTTAACACCGTAGTTTTAAAAATCAACCACAAACCTTTGAAAAAACGATTATTGAGCAGGTCCACTATGCCAAGCGTAACACCTGTTGGGACGCCGAACATCACGAAGGAACGCAAGGGCCAATCCATTAGCGAAGCTTCCATCGTGCGATTTGCATTACCGGAGCTGTCGTTAGAATCTTCGACCATATTGCCGGCTTGCTTTTTTGCAATTTTGATAATTTGCCTGCCAATCCAGTATGGCTCCATATCCGAAAGGCTTGCGTTGAGGTCAAAGCTGCCGGGTTTGGGTTTTTGAACTTGAACTGAACGGGAGCCGGGCAATTTCTCGAATTCTTCAAGATTAAAGTTGTTTTTAGTCTGCGCTAAGTTGAAATATTGAGGCGTGAGGCTCTTAGTGCTTGTCGCTTCAAAGCCATGCAAGAATACCTCGGCTTTCAACGGCAGGTGAACGCTGCTGTTGCCAACTAGTATTTCATAGTTGCCATTCTCAACTTCCCAGGAATGCGATTCAACATTCCAGATTGCAAAATCTTCATACTTGAGTTCAATCTCAACTTCTTTGCTCTCTCCGGCTTCGAGGCTGACCTTTTTGAAAGCCTTTAGCTCTTTGACAGGGCGGAAAAGTTTGCTTTCCGGCGAACTGATATAGACTTGAACAACTTCTTTACCGTCAAAATTGCCACTGTTAGCGAGTCTGAATTTTAATTTTAGGCTTACTCCGTGGCGTAATTCCTTCTGTGAGGAGTGAAGATCAGAAAAATTAAATTCACTATAAGATAAGCCATAGCCAAAGGGGAAGCGCACAGGCTGTTCGGCCGTGTCATAGTAACGGTAGCCAACGAAGAGGCTTTCAAGATAAGGCGTGTTATAGCGCTGCGCATAGCTATGGAAAGCGGGGCTGTCTTCCAGACTAAGGGGCCAGCTTTCTGCCATTTTGCCGCTGGGGTTTTTCTCGCCCAAGAGCAAATCGAGCGTGGATTCGCCACTGGCTTGTCCGCCTAAACCAACAAAGAGGATCGATTTCACTTGATCGAACCAAGGCAGTTCCATCACGCCGCCACCTTGCAAAACAACAATGATGTTTGGGTTAAGTACAGCGAGCTGACGGATTAATTCGTTTTGGGAGGCTTGCAGTTTGAGATGTTGGCGGTCGAAACCTTCGGTCTCGTCCACTTCGGTTAAACCAGCCACCACAACAACCGCCTTTTTGCCTATGGCAGCCTGGCAAGCGTCATCAATCAGGCTTTGGTTCGGCTTTCCTTCATCTGTCCTGTAGCCTGGTTCGAATTCCCAATTTAGCCCTTGCTTCTGGATCGCTTCTTTTAAACTAACCAATCTCGTAGGGTTAACATGACTGCTGCCGGAGCCTTGGTAGTGCGGTTTTTCTGCTAACTCACCGACAAGCAGGACCTCCGCATCAGCAGCCAAAGGCAAGAGATGGTCAGCGTTGGCCAACAAAACAGCAGATTCGGTTAGGATTTTTCGGGCAAGTTTGTGGTTTTCGTCATAAATTTCTTTGCCGGGTTTGGCTTTTGCTTGATGGCATTTTTCACCCAGTGCCAACAATTTCATTACAGCTCTGTCAACTGATTCGGGCTTAACCTTTCCATTTCTCAGAGAATGCAGCAATTCTTTGTCGCGAAAGCCTCCGCTGGAAGGCATTTCCAGATCCAAACCTGCCTCAACTGCTTCATTGCGGTTTTCCACCGCACCCCAGTCGCTGATGAAAAGCCCTTCAAAGCCCCACTCATCCCGTGCAATTTTGCTTAACAATTTCTCGTTTTGGCAAGAATAAGTTCCGTTCACTCGGTTATATGAGGGCATAATCGTCCAGGGTTGGGCTTTGCGCACCACAATCTCGAAGGCTTTTAGGTAAAGCTCCCTTAAAGTGCGTTCGTCCACCTGTGAATTGCTAATCAATCGGGATGTTTCCTGGCTGTTTGCCGCAAAATGCTTCAAGCTTGTTCCGATCCCTTGTGACTGCACACCGTTGACGTATCCGGCTGCCAACTCGCCACTGAGCAGGGGGTCTTCCGCGAAATATTCAAAATTGCGACCACAAAGCGGACTGCGTTTGATGTTTACGCATGGACCCAAAACCACATCAATCTCTTGTTCCAGGGCTTCCTGCCCCAAAGCCCTTCCCATTTCGGAGAGCAGTTCCGGGTCAAAGGAACAAGCACTAATCGAGGCTGTCGGGAAACAGCTTGCCGGGACGCTTTCGCTCAGCCCTAAAGCATCGCCTGAACTGACTTGTTTGCGCAAACCGTGCGGTCCATCCTGAAAGAGAATTGAGGGGATGTCTAAACGCGGGATAGCCTCACTGCGCCAGTTATCTGCTCCGGAACCCATGGTGCATTTTTCTTCATCGGTCAGTTGGTTTAGAAGTTCTTTAGTTGTCATTTTTCCCCTACAAAACACCGACAATCAACAAAATTCCAAGCACAAGAATCAGCAGTCCGCCGACGACCAAAAGGTAAAAGTTGCGGGCTGCGGCTGAGTCGAGGTTTTGGATATTGATGTTCGTTTCTTCTCGTTGGCTGGTTGCATCAACAATTTGTTGCTGGCTGGCATCGAGAGAATTGTAAAAATCCTGTAAGACTTCGGAAGAAGG
>CAYVOY010000215.1:0-2672 GCA_964453395.1 uncultured Anaerolineaceae bacterium | reverse complement strand
ACAGAGAGCTCGACCTACAACGGCGTCTGCTCCATGGGCTCACTACCTGGTAAAACCGCCTTCGGAATGAATAATCTGTCCGGTATCCATTGTGCTTCTTCGCTGGCCAAAAATGCAATAAGCAGTGCTGCGTCACGTGGCGTCCCCACCCTTCCCATCGGAGATTTACTGAGAATTAACGCGGTCAATTCTTCGTCCATCCAACCGGTGTCGGTTGGTCCGGGGTTAACGGCATTGATCGTAATTCCCTTTTTTGCAATTTCCTGAGAGATGGTTTTTGTTAGGGTTTCAACTGCAGCCTTGGTAAGGGCATAAACTATTTCCTGGCTCATCTCCCCCAAGGATTGACCCGAAGTCAAATTGATTATTCTTCCGCCCTTCCTATACTTAAATCTCCTAATAAACTCCATCGTCAGCATGGTGGTTCCCTTAAGGTTGACTTCATAATGTCGGTCCAGCTCATCCGCCGACAGATCGAATTCCATACGCTCACAACCGACGCCCAGTCGAACAATTTCCTCTTGAATTTGCTTGGGCTCGTCAATTTCAACCGTCCATGGCATTTGTCGGTCGTAGGGACTCCAATAAGTAAAGAAAATATCGAAGTTCTGCTTGGCCAGTTCGGCGCAAATGGCATACCCTATGCCTTTTAATCGGCCAGTTCCGGTAACCAGGGCAACTTTTCTCTTCGCTGGTTTCATCATAATAAAATCAGATAAACCCTCAAATCCACTACTTGTGGCATAAATTAAAGCGTTTTAACCAGAGCAATATCATCCATTTTTTTGGAAATATCCATTGCTTCATCAATCAAATCCGATGGATAATCATTAACCTGGAGAATTCGAATGGCATTTCTACTTGTTAGTTTGCCTTTCTTTAATCTATAATCAAAATCGACCTTGCGGTCAATAACAACCTCGCTGAAATGGTATAAGTCATATTCATCAGTCAACATCTCTGTTAATTCAAGATCGTGGGTTGAAACAAAGACCCGATTTCCATTTTTTGAAAGTTTTGAAAGCACCGCTTTACCGGCCGAAATCCGCTCAATGGTATTGGTCCCTTTAAACAGCTCATCCAATAAAAATAAGCTGGGCGCTTTATGAAAGCTTTTATCTATCATTTCTTTGATGGTCACCACTTCTTCAAAATAGTAGCTTCGGTCATTCATCAAATCATCACTGATCCTAATGGCTGAGTAGATCCGTAACCGGGGTATGGATATGGCCTCTGCAAAACAGGTATTAATGGTCAAACCGGTAATCACATTTATTCCTATAGCGCGAATAAATGTGGTTTTACCTGACATATTGGAACCGGTCAATAAAACTGATTTATCAGAAACAGTGATAGAATTAGGAACACAATTAGATATTAATGGATGATAAACCTTCTTTGCGGAGAATTCCGAATCATCAATTTCTGGCAGACAATACATCGACACCCCTTTCCTAAGCGAGGCGATGGAAATCAACAAGTCAATTTCTCCAACGAAACGGAAAACCCTTTCCATTTCTTTTCTCTTTGAATCCAATCGCTTTAATACACCGAATAAAAGCAGGGGCTCTAATAAAAAGGTGATTTTCAGCAACTCCAGAATGCCCCACAATACAGCTTCCGCGTCTCCTTGAATCCGGGCCTCCAGCCGAAAAAAAGACATTCTGTTTCGCACCTGATTAATCATTCGAATAGCTACTGGCAGCTCTGGATCTATAGACTGGAACAATTCCTCTTTGAAAAGATGCTGAGCGATACTATTTAGTTGCAAAAGCTGCGGGATGGAACCAACATATCGATACAGATTTTTTTTATTCCAATAATGGATGCCCATATTCAGGAGCATTACACCAAGAAAAACCAAAAACAACTGAGGATAGAGGGGCAGCATTAATAGGGATAACAAACCAGCGGCTGAAAGTAAATAGACAAGAAAGAACCATCTTGGGGGCTTTTGATGCTCTTCCTGGAATAGCGATGCTATATAATATGCATCACCTTTATCAAGTTTCTTAAGAAGCAACTGAGTCTTGATTCTGAGGTCAATATCGGTTGTCAGTCTCTCAATTAAGCGTTCTTTTTGATCTATTCTGACCAAGGCATTAGGGATGACTCTTAGGTGATTGTACAGATATTGTTGCCCTACTTTTGAGCATGTTTTATCGAGAAACATGAACAATTCTTCGAAATCAATATCGTGGCAAGTTTTGTCAGAAAGAACTTGAAATGAATCAGAATTTTCCTTGTTCAGAAAATATCTCTCTATCAAATCGAATTGGAATCCTTCACGCTTAACCTGCCCAAAGGATGCTTTTAATTGCTCAACGACTTTTCTCTTTCGCATTAGGGTGGTATTTGTTGCAAACACGGACTCCCAACTTTCAAAAGTCCCTTTTTAGATAAACCATATCAACCAGTTGTACATCCCCTTCAAACATTGGGTGGTCGTAATTATCGGTAAAGAAATCTTCCTGCTCATCGGCCAGCAACAACAAGTCAAGGAACCGCTTCTTGTCATTTGTGATTTTTTCAATTCGAACCATGGCTCTGCTGTTTGGTGTGAGCACTCTGCATTAACGCCGATTTTTTTTTGCGGTTTACGATGTGCTGAAAGTCTACAGGCTTCGACTTTCAATTACAACTTTGAAGGTTTTATTTGGCATTTCGGGCGC
>CAYVOY010000214.1:0-2686 GCA_964453395.1 uncultured Anaerolineaceae bacterium | reverse complement strand
GGTCCAAAATTAGTAATTTTCAAATTCTGGACAGAGTTTAAATTACACCCTCGAATCAGAAACCAGATATTACATTAGTAGCCTTAATTTAAACGCAATTGATTTCAATAAATACATAAGGATGCACTGGGGTGTGGAGAATTCCTTACATTGGACTTTGGACATGGTCTTTAATGAAGATTACCAACGAAAAAGAAATGGACGGTCTGCTGAAAACTTTGCTTTAATACATGGAGCAACCCCGAACCATTCATGATTTCGGGGGTTTTCCGAAAGCCCTGTTTGAGGTGCAGTATCCTGCTCCCGGTTCCCCGGACTTGGCCCACCTTACTCAGGAAGTGGTGCATTCAGCCGAGGTGGGTCTGGATGATGCCTGGGGATTGGATCATGGGGCGTGGAGTGTAGTCAAACATCTTTATCCGGGTGCAGAAATTCCTGTGGTGCAAATGAGTCTGGATTACTTGCAAACACCTGATTATCATTATCAATTGGCTGGTGAATTGCGTGCTTTGCGTGAAAGGGGTATTCTGATTATAGGTAGCGGCAACATGGTGCACAACTTGCGCATGCTGGAGTGGGGAAAAATGAACAGCACCTATGGTTATGACTGGGCTCTGGAAGCTTCGGAAAAAATGAAAAACTTTATTCTGAATGATGACCACAAAAGGCTCATCAATTATCGTTGTCACGGCAAAGCCTTTGAGCTGGCCGTGCCTACCCCTGAGCATTATCTGCCCCTGTTGTATGTGATGGGCTTAAAGTCCGGTGCCGATGAGGTGAGCCTGTTCAACGACAAGGCGGTGGCGGGCTCTACTTCCATGACTTCGGTGAAAATTGGGTAGTTTTTACCTGTTCTCGGTTGACTAATCCGTTACCAAGTTAAAACCATAGCGGTTCAGGAGGCTGGTGCAATTTGCAATTATAGTTTCCAGAACTGCTTTTTTTGTGAATAATATGTTGATGGCTTCTATGCCTTCATGGATGGTTGAAGGATACTCATGTGCCACATCGTTTCGGATTGAACGCAATTGAACCCAATTGTCAGCGGATTGAATTACATCAAGTTTTTCCAAACGATTTAGAATGTCAATATAGGCCATATCACCTATAGGTTCTGCAAGATACTCCAAAGTTTTTGGAAAAAGTCGGTTGCCCATCAAATCCTGCAGTTTAGAAAAACGAAAAATATATTGATCCAAAAAACCGATAGCCTCTTCGCTAAGTTGATTATAGGTATCTAAATTCAAAGGCATGAATTCTTGTATTTTTGCCTGGGCAAAAGTCATTCGATGCAAATGGAGATCACAGGTGTTGAGCGTTTCAATAAGGGCTTTTTCTATTTCCTTGTTTTTCATACGAAAATAATTTGCCTTTAAGTTGTCGTATGGAACTTCATGATTGCTATTTTCATTGGTGTTTGTGTTTCTTCGCAATCATGCGCGTTTCATACAATAATACCTGTTTCAAGGGCTGTTTTTATTATCGGAAGGTTTTCCTTTTCGGGTGATTCTATAATTACATCAACCCTTTGTTCACCCATAGAGATGAATAGTTGACTTAAGAAATTTGCTTTGCTTAAAACCAGTTCACGAGGGTTCAGATTACGACCGGGATTAATCAGCAAATCAATATCTCCCCCTTTCTTGGTGTCATCAGCCCGTGATCCGAAAAGACGAACCTTAACATTTGCACCCCACACCTTTTGGGCTGCGGTTTTTATGACTTTTATTTCTTTCTCAGACAATCTCATGGCTCAGCTGTTTTTTTGGGGACAATATAAATGTAGGCAATTTGGCTCAGCTATGCAATTCTGATGAGTTACATTCCTAGAAGACATAGCCGATATTGATCTGGAAGCCAATGGTTACGCCATGGTCGGTTTCCTTGTATTCTTCAATAGCCCCGGTATTCCAGTTCGGATATTCCAATTTTTTAAACACCCATGCATAGCCCAGGCCAAAATTGGTTTCATAGGTGAAATGCTTTCCGATACTGCGTTTTACGCCAAATCTGGGAATAAATGAAAGGGCCGGATGCACATAGGTGTTTTCGGTGCCAATGGCCAATCCCGGTTGGTAGCCCAGTCCGAGAGACAAGTAGTTGCCGCTGTTGTTGCGGGTTATTTTGCCTTTGTTAAAGCGTTTTTCAAGGTTGTAATAATAGCGGGGTTCTACCACAATGGCGGGAATAAATGCCCATTCGGAACCCCCGGTATAAGCATTACCCGATGTCCAGCCGAAACCCACATTTACTTCGCTGCGAAGGGAAATTTTGTCACTGAGTGCTGTTTCATTGTAGAGGATAATTGGACTGATGCCTACGGAAATTCCCCATATTTGATCTTCGACTTTTTGGGCTGTAATGAATGCGGTAGCCAGCGCCAATGCCGCAAGGAGCATGATTATTGATTTCATTTTTTAAGTTGGATTAAGATTTAAGAGCGCATATTTAGATTATAAAGGTCATTTATTCCAAACACCTTTTAGGTTTTTTGACTATTTTATTCAATCAACAAGCTCCTGATGCAGGGTCTTAATCCTTTCTAAGCGCTAAGAATTGGCTTCAATGATTCTTTTTAGCTGTTTTTCTCCACGTGCTTGCTGGGCAGGTGCCAAAACAGGGCTTTGAATTTGGGAGTGTAAAATTAACTCTGTCCGGTCCTATTTTTAGTTGTTTAAATTAACTC
>CAYVOY010000213.1:0-2692 GCA_964453395.1 uncultured Anaerolineaceae bacterium | reverse complement strand
TTCCAGAATCGGCGAATTTTTATAGCGCAATGCTTTGCCGATGACGATGCCCGCCAGCAAGCTGAAAACCAAGCCGAGTATCAGGAAGAAAGGTTTCGCTTTTGCCTGTCTATTCATGCCGATGTCTCTATTATTTTCGTTTGAGCTGAACGTAGTTGAAGAAATAGAAGCCAAAGCTCAGCAGCGCCAAAAAAGCAAAAATCACACCGGCACCGATATAGCTTTGCGGGTTTCCGGGAGCACCGATTGTTGGAGGAGTGGCAGGGGTGCTTGTGACGGTCGCCGTGTTGGTTGGCGTGCTGGTCGGTGTGTTTGTTGGTGTGCTGGTAGGCGTATTGGTAGGCGGTAAGGTCGAAGTTGGGGTTGGTGTATCAGCAATGAAAGGTGTAATTGAGGGGAAGCCACCCTTTTCTGAAATGTCCTCTGATTCCTCGGTTGTGTTTTGGCTTTCAGGTTCGTAAGCGGAATCCTTTGAGGCTTGGGCGGTTTTCACGAGCTGCTTCCCTACAAATCCGCCCAAGAGGATGACGGCAATAAAGAACAAAATCATACCGATTAATAACAGCTTGCCTTGCTTATCTTTTTCCATTTACCGAATCCTTAACCTTTTCATATTAGTCGTGCATAATAATTGCGATAATGAAGGTGCAAGGATTGTGCCAAGAGTCGAGGGGACATCGGTCTGATATTCCTGGCTCTTGGAGCTGGTAATCTTCCTTTTTTGACTTTTATCTCTGATGATATAATTCGGAAAGGAAAATTATTCAGGAGATTGCTATGAAAACAAGAACTAAAATTTTATCTTCTTTCGTCCTTTTTATGCTGTTAACCAGCCTCAGTCTTGGGTCTGTTGGTCCGAATCAAATCGTAAAGGCGCAATATCAAACCCCGACTCCTGATGCGACCGGAAGAATTATTTATGAAGTACAGGAAGGTGAATTTTGTTCAACGATTCAAGAGCGAACCGGTGTGCCAATTGAAGAAATAATCCGATTAAATGGTTTGACTGATGCCTGCACAATTTTTGCCGGAGATAAGCTTGTGATTGGACAGGTTGAAGTTACCGCTATGCCCCCAACCGCAACGGCAACTACTCCAGCCGGAGAAGTTACACCGACCTTGACCCCAATGCCAGGTTTAGCAGAGATTTGCATTGTGCTCTTCCATGATATGGACGGTAATGGGATGCGCACTACCGGCGAAGACTATCTCTATGGCGGCGAAG
The DNA here is from genome assembly GCA_964453395.1 of uncultured Anaerolineaceae bacterium. GTDB lineage: Bacteria > Chloroflexota > Anaerolineae > Anaerolineales > Anaerolineaceae > Mesolinea. The sequence continues at coordinate 1,467 of CAYVOY010000213.1, read as the reverse complement.
TCAGTATTAATGACCGAACCGGTGCTGTTTCGCTCACAGGTACAACGGTTGCCGGAAACCCCGACCTGGTTACGCCTTTCTGTTTTGAGGATTTGCCGGCCGGAAGTTACAACATTTCAATCGCTATTCCAGATGATTTCAACCCGACAACCGTAACCAATTATCCGCTTGATGTTCGGGCAGGTGAATCCGCCACAATCGACTTTGGGGCGCAATTGGCTGAACAACCGGGTGCTGACACCGCAAGCGATACTGTCAGTCGCGTCCCGATCTTGGGGATTGTTGGCCTGATTATCATGTTAGCCGGAATTGGCTTGGGTATTTATATGTGGAGAAGCAATAAAGCTGAGTAATCCTGACTTATGACGAGATTTTAAAAACCAGTCGAAAGACTGGTTTTTTTATGCTCTGGTCTTGATTTCTTTTGAATGGATACTATTCAATGATGTTATCTTTCAGTACGCTCTTCGAGCCAGACGTCAGCCTCGTTATGATAGCCGGCTTGCTCCCAGAAACCGGGCTGGTCAGTTGCGCTAAACTCCAGCCCGCGCAGCCATTTGGCACCTTTCCAAAAATAGACATCCTTCAAATCTTCATTCCCGGGGATTGCGCCACAAACTCCACGCAAAGGCGCGCCATGTTCAATGGAAAGCAATTCACCCTCGTAATGGGTAGCAAAAAGAAAGTTGTCGGCATTGATTACCTCGAGAGGTAAGTTTGCGGTATAACCAAATTCGGCATGCTGGATGACATAACGCGCTTTTTCAGTCGGTTTGATTAAGCCTGAATCGATTAATGTGCGCATGCTGACCCCTTCCCAAGTAGTGTCCAATTTACTCCACTTCGTGACACAATGGATATCCATGGTCAGTTTGGTCTTGGGCAAGGCATTGAATTCTTCCCAATTCAGGCTGAGTGGTTTTTCGACTTCTCCCCAAACTTTGAAGCTCCAGTTTTTGAGATCCAGCTTGGGAACAGGGCCATAATGCAAAACCGGGAAGCGGTTGGTCAGGTATTGACCGGGCGGAAGGCGTTTTTTGGTTTCGGGATTAATTTGTCCAAACATCATCGCTCCTAAAGGCTCAAACTTTCACCGGATTGCAAAACCACCACCTTTGTTTCTGTTTCAGCTTCAACGCGCGCTTTCCAGGCATCGGTATCCTGGTTTATCAGCGGAAAAGTGTTGTAGTGTACAGGGACAACCATTTTCGGTTTGAGCATTTTGACCGCTCTGAGAGCATCATCAGGCCCCATTGTAAAATTGTCGCCAATCGGTAAAATTGCCAAATCGAGACCTTCTTCACCAATCAGAGTCATGTCGCCAAAGAGACCGGTGTCACCGGCAAAATAAATTTTCTTTTCGTCCGGAGTGGTTAAAAGGAAGCCGGTCGGATTTCCGCCATTGCTGCCATCGGGAAGCATCGAACCATGCAGAGCAAGCGTCAGCTTCAGATAGCCAAAGGGGTG
>CAYVOY010000212.1:0-2693 GCA_964453395.1 uncultured Anaerolineaceae bacterium | reverse complement strand
TTTAGCGAAGAAGGCACCCAGGTAATTGCCCTGGACCCTAAACTTTCAGCTCTCTAAGATCATGGTAAAGCTCATTATGACCTGGAACATCAAACCGGGCAAGGAACAGGAATACTTCTCATATATTTTGCATGAGTATCTGCCCCAATTAAATCAACTGGGTTTCGACGTTACCGACGCATGGCTTACCGCCTATGGCGGTCATCCCCAAATTTTACTTGGCGCTATTATGGGCTCCTGGACCTTGGCAGAACAAGCCATCCGCAACGAAAAATTCCATCGAATTAACGAAGAATTGCTCGATTACGTTGATGATTTGGACTATAAACTTGTCCCCAACAAAGGTGGCTTCCAGTTTTAGATGCCCATCCCTCCAAAACTTTTAACATGGTATGACCAAAACGCCAGGCAATTGCCCTGGCGTTCTTTTCCATCGCCCTATTGGGTTTGGGTTTCGGAAATCATGCTCCAGCAAACGCGCGTCGAAACCGTTCTGCCATATTTTGAGCGCTTCATCGCCCGCTTTCCTGATATTCAAAGCCTCGCGCAAGCAGAGCAAGCCGAGGTTTTTAGGCTCTGGGAAGGCTTGGGCTACTACAGCCGCGCCCGCAACTTGCACAAAGCGGCAAAAGTGCTCATGGATGAACACGATGGCGAATTCCCCTCGACAATGAAGGAATTGGAAAGCCTGCCCGGAATTGGCAGATACACCGCCGCCGCGATTGCCTCAATCGCCTTCAATCTGCCGGTCGCCGCTGTCGATGGCAACATCAAACGAATTTATGCCCGTCTACTCAACTATCCCGAAATCTACGGCTCGCCCGTCTTCGAAAAAACAATCGCTCATTTTGCCCAAGAAATTCTGCCCCCGGACCGACCGGGCGATTTCACCCAAGCTTTGATGGACCTCGGTTCCGCAATTTGCACTCCCCGACAGCCAAACTGTCCTGAATGTCCGCTCCGGTCCGAATGTCTTGCCTTTCAAAACGGAACGCAAGCTGAGTTACCGCTCAAAGCGAAAAAAGCGCCCATCCCCCACTATTATGTCTGTGTTGCCATCATCGAGGAAAACGGCAAGATTCTGCTCAAAAAACGCCCCGAAAAGGGCTTGCTTGCCGGCCTTTGGGAATATCCGGGTGGCAAATTTGAAAGCAGCGATGAAAATTTTGAAGCCTGCCTTCAGCGGGAAATCAAAGAAAAAACTGGTTTAGACATCCGGCTTGATGCTAAATTGGGGGTTTTCAAACACGCCTACACGCATTTCAAAATCAGCGTCCATGCCTGGCAAGCGACAACCATTAAATATACCGAAATCCAACTGCCACCCGAATTCAGTTGGATTTCAATCAAAGACCTCGCAGCCTGTCCAATGGGCAAAGTGGCCAGAAGAATTAGCAATCAAATTAATTCAGAGCTCACTCAAGCAAAAAATCAATAATGTTTTGATGCCGGATGCCATTGCGACTTCGTTCAAATTTATCCAGGCTTAAGACCATTTTTGGATAATTGTCGTTAATTTTCTCTAAAGCAGAAAACTCCCTCTCAATCGTACGTTCTTCCGCCAGCAGATATGCCACCTGGAGATACAGTCGCTCTCCAGCCTTCATACAAACAAAATCAATTTCATTTTCACCAAATTTGCCAATACTGACAGAATAACCCCTGCGCAGTAATTCGAGAAATACAATGTTTTCCAAAATTTGGGAAATGTCACGTTCGTTAAAGCCAAAAACTGCTTCCCGAATTCCTGTATCTGCAACGAATAATTTTTCCTGAAAACTCAGTGTCCGCTTTCCTTTGATGTCGTAGCGAGGAACAAGATAAATCAAAAATGCTTCCTGAGCGTAGGCAATATAGTTATAAAGTGTTTCTGATGAGATAGAACGCTTCTCATTTTTCAAAAATGCGCTAACAGAGCTGCCTGAAAAGGTCTTCGAGAAATTTGAGAAAAAGTAGAGAAAGAGCCGGTTTAGTAACTCAACATCCCTCAAGCCATATCTTGCAACAATATCTTTCAACACAATAGATTGATAGATATCAAACAAGTAACTCAACGCAGCTTCGTCGCCCAGTCCGGAGGCGTGGATAAATGGAAATCCGCCAAGTTTCACATATCTTTGAAAAAGATTTTCAGAATTAAAGTGAATGGATGAATTACCCTTATTCCATTCACTGATTTCTTTAAATGAAAGCGGAAAAACGGGAAATTCAATATATCGTCCTGCAAGATGTGTCGCGAGTTCACCAGAGAGTAAGTTTGAATTAGATCCGGTGATGTATAAATCTGCCTTGGTTGTTACCCGTAATGAATTAACCAGTTTCTCCCAGCCTGATATTTCCTGGACTTCATCCAGGAATATGTAGCTTTCTTTTGGGTTTTCAGCACAAAAGCCTTTGATTATCTCGTTTATTTCGGAGACGGAGAGATTCTGATAAGTCAAATCTTCGAAATTAATCGTCAGGAATTGGGAGGGTTCTCTTCCATTGCTTACTAATTCGGTTTTTATTAACTCTAATAAGGAAGACTTTCCTGACCGCCGAATGCCAGTAATAACCTTTACAAGATCTTTCCCGATAAAAGGCTTAATTTTTTGAATATAAATATCACGTGAAATCATAATTCACCTCTCCGTACTCCATTATACCGAAAACCAACATCGTTTCCGGTATTCGTATACGGTTATATCGAAAAC
>CAYVOY010000211.1:0-2696 GCA_964453395.1 uncultured Anaerolineaceae bacterium | reverse complement strand
GGCGACGTGAAAAGCTTAATCGACCTTTGGCTGGCTGAAGCCGGAGCAGAAAACCCTGAATCGACCATTTTTGCCATTGGCCGCGATGCCGGCTTCCCCCATAGTGGCGGAACCCCAAGCGACCCGATCCAACTCGGCAAGACGATCGTTTTCGATATCTTCCCTTGTCAGACCGGTGGCGTTTATTTCTATGATTTCACCCGAACCTGGTGTTTGGGCTATGCTCCCGAAGAAATTCAGCTCGCTTACAATCAGGTCAAAGAAGTTTATGACAGAGTTGCCGCCGAGCTTGAACTGGGCGCTGAAGGCGGTCGATATCAGGAGCTCACTTGTCAACTTTTTGAAGATTTTGGTCACGAAACCATCCGCAAAAACCCGGCTGCCAGTGAAGGTTATATCCACAGCCTTGGGCATGGCCTCGGTTTGAATGTTCACGAGAAACCCTGGCTTGGTCGTGCTGCTGACCCGACGAATACGCTCAAAGTCGGTTCAGTCTTCACACTCGAACCCGGACTCTACTATCCCAGTAAAGGCTACGGCATCCGTTTGGAAGACAGCTGGTACGTCAAAGAAGACGGAAGTTTTGAAAAATTTGTTGATTTCCCAATGGATTTGGTGATTCCTATGAAAGGTGGCTAAGTATGAAAAATGATCATCTTCGCATCCTGGGCATCGAAAGCTCATGTGATGAAACGGCTGCGGCAATCGTCGAAGGCGGTCGGCTCATCCTGAGCAATGTGATTGCCAGTCAGGTCGATTTACATGCCCAATTTGGCGGTGTCTACCCCGAGCTCGCCTCTCGTGAACATGTCCGCGCCATCCATGCCGTCGTCAATGAAGCCTTGCAGGAAACGCATATGCAGCTCAGCGATTTGGACGCCATCGCCGTCACCCGCGGCCCCGGTTTAGCCGGTTCTTTGGTCGTCGGTGTCAACATGGCGAAAGCCCTCGCGCTTTCCGCTGAATTACCAATTATTGGCACCAATCATTTGGAAGGCCATCTCTATTCAGCCTGGCTCTACCCGGCAGATTCCAAACCAAGCCCCGAACCAAAATTCCCGCTTGTAGCTTTGCTGGTATCCGGCGGACACACCGAACTGATTTTGATGAAAGGGCATCTGGACTACGAAGTATTAGGTGGCACAGCAGATGATGCTGCCGGTGAAGCCTTCGACAAAGTCGCCCGATTGCTCAATCTCGCTTATCCCGGCGGACCTTCCATCCAAAACGCTGCCCAAAATGGCAACCCTCGGGCTTTCAATTTCCCCAAAGCCCGCATGGATAAACCTTGGGATTTCTCATTCAGTGGTTTGAAAACCTCAGTATTGCGAACCGTGGAAGATTACAAACAAAACGGAAAAGAACTACCGATTGCTGATATTGCAGCCAGTTTTCAGCAAGCAGTTGTCGACGCCTTATACGAAAAAACCTATGCTGCCGCTGAAAATTATAAAGCCAAAGACATCATCGTTGCCGGTGGCGTAAGCGCTAACCGTGCCTTGCGCGAAACCTTCCGCGCCCAAACTCGTTTTAGAGTTCATATCCCTTCCATTAAACTCTGTACCGATAACGCCGCGATGATTGCCGGAGCGGCATATCGTCATCTGGTTGCCGGTCAAACCGATAATTTGGATTTTGACGTTCAACCAAACTGGCAATTGACAGAACTAAGTTAACAAATGCGCCTGTCCAACCTGCTCCCTTGAATTCAGGGAGCAGGTTTTTTATTATTAAACTTGTGAAGCAAAATAAAACCGATAAAGAAGATAAACAAGAATCCGAACCATGCCTGATGGCAAATTTCCGCTACAGGAAACCCTGTCCAGCTTGCGGAAATGATACCGTCACCTATGACGGCTTGCTAAATCTTGTTTGTAAAACTTGTGGATTGACCCAGACGGGTGCTTTTACCTGATAAATTAAACATCGGACCGGTCGGTTCGAAAAAAGGAGAAAAAATGGATGTAAAACTTAATTGGAATGGCGGCATGGAATTTACCGGCACTTCGGACACAGGCCATAGCCTGATTATGGACGCTTCTGAAGCCGGCGGCGGAGAAAACAAAGGCTTTCGCCCGACCGCCCTCCTGGCAATCGGTACGGCTGGTTGTTCCAGCATGGATGTGCTCTCGATTTTGCGCAAAAAGAAAGTTGATATAAGCAACTACGAATGTAAGGTGCATGTTGAAAGCTACCCCGATGGTCACCCGCATGTTTTTACCAATATGCATTTTGAATACATCGTCACCGGTAAAGATATTAAACGATCAGATGTTGAAAGGGCGGTTGAGCTTTCGGAAACCAAATATTGCCAGGCAATTGCGATGATGTCCAAAACCGCCAAAATCGAACATACGATTACGATTATTGAAGAGTAAACAATGGATGGTTAGCAGACAGTAAGCAGTACACATTTAACTGCAAGCTGTCTGCTGCCAACGAGCTGTCAACAAAAATCCGGACAGAAAAATATTTTGGTTTCCTTTTTCCTATTTCCTGTTACCTTTTTCCTGTTTCCTGTTTCCTTTTCCTGCTGTTCCAAATTTTCTTTTCTTCATTTATAATGAAAGCAATCTATTTAAAGAGAAAAACATGGACGAACAAGAACTTACTTTTGGCGCATTACCCACAAACCCACTTTTGATTGTCATTTCAGGTCCTTCGGGCATCGGTAAAGATGCCGTGGTCGGATTGTT
>CAYVOY010000210.1:0-2722 GCA_964453395.1 uncultured Anaerolineaceae bacterium | reverse complement strand
CTATAAATAAGAGTGAAGAGCTGAAGAAAAAGAATGCCTTGTTGCAGACTATCCCCGGCGTTGGGCCGGTTATAGCCAGTTCTTTTATGGCCCTTATTCCGGATGTCTCAGCCTTCAAAAGATCAAGGCAAGTAGCGGCATATTTTGGCTTAGATCCGTCAATTCAGGAATCTGGGACTTCGGTGAGAAAGCAGACTCGAATCAGCAAAAAAGTGAATGCAAGCTTCAGAGGAAAACTCTATCTACCGGCAATGGTATCGGTACGGGTCAATCCGATTATCAAGAATTTAGCAGAGAGAATGACGGAATCAGGACACTTGAAGAAAGAGAATATCGTAGCTGCGATGCGAAAAATGGTGGTTCTAATGTATGGCGTTTTGAAGTCAGGAAAGGCATTTGACCCTAATTATGCACAAATTAGGGTCAAAAACCCTTGACTTCTAAGACGGTATCTACCAAATAAAGATTTTGTGAACTCAGATAATTTCAGATACGAAGTTGTGGAGTGAGCAAAAGAAGCCTCCGCAATAAATTAAAAACAAAGCGCCATTAGTTTCCCAATGGCGCTTTTGTGTTTGAAGCTAAATCTTATTTAGTGGTCAAGATGATACGAGCATCGACAACTGCAACGCCTTTGCCATCTTCGTATACGATGACGGGGTTGGCATCTGATTCGGCGATTTCGTCTTTCAGATCGTAGACCATGTAAGAGTAGTGTGCCAAAACGTTGGCAAGTGCTTTTTGGTCGCGAGGAGATTCACCGCGAGCACCCTCGAGGATCTTGACCGATTTAATTTCGGATTGCATATCGAGAGCAGTGGCTTCGTCGATAGGAGCAACTTTGAAGGTAACGTCTTTCAAAACCTCAACAAAGATACCGCCCAGACCAAACATGATGGTGGGACCAAAGGTGGCATCATTGACGGAACCGACGATAACTTCGGTTGCCCAGGGAGCCATCTCTTGAACGGCAATGCCGTCGATTTCTGCATCGGCTTTGTATTTCAGGGAATTTTCCATGATGACTTTCCAGGCATCTCGGACATCAGCTTCGCTCTTGATGTTAACTTTGACTGCTCCGGCATCGGATTTGTGGAGGATGTCGGGGGAGACGATTTTCATGACAACGGGGAAACCGATTTTGTTAGCAAGTTGAATGGCTTCTTCTTCGGTTTTGGCAAGCTCGGTTGGGGTAACGGGCAGGCCGTAGGCAGAGAAAACTTGTTTGGCTTCAACTTCGGTCAAAGCATCGCGACCCTTTGCACGGGCAGCATCGATAATTTGGCGAGCTTTGATTGGGTCAATATCGCTTGGTTTGTAGGGGGCATTGTGAGCAGTTTTCTGCATTTTGTCTTGCTTGCGGAGGTTTGCCAAAGCTTTGATTGCCAAATCGGGGGCGTCGTAGGTGGGGATGTTGTGTTCAATCAACCATTCCATGGCAGTCTGACAGCGTTCGCCACCGATGAAGGAGACGGTAACAGGTTTGCCGCTAACGCCGGATTCTTGAATGGCGTTATAAATTGCTTCGGCAATTTCCTGGGGATCAGTAACGGATGTTTCACAATAGAGAACAGCCAAACCGTCAACCCAATCGTGGGCATAGGAGTATTTGACGCCTTCGTAATAACCAGCCAAGCCAGCACCACCGGTGATATCGACCGGGTTTTTGGCGGAGCCAAAGGAGGGCATGTGTTTCTTGAGTTCGGTTTGAACATCTTCGGGAGCGAATTTGAGGGGTAAGCCGTATTTTTCAGCTGCGTCGGTTGCCAAAACGCCAACACCACCGCCATTTGTGACGATGAGCAAATTGTCGCCCTTCATGGTGGGCTGTAAGGAAAGCGCAAGCGTGGCGTTGAACATGTCGTTCAAATCGTCAGCCTGGGCAACGCCTGATTGTGCGAAAGCGGCTTCATAAATTTTGGCAGAGCCAGCCAAAGAACCTGTGTGGGAGGCAGCAGCGGCTGCACCATGAGCAGAGGTTCCGGATTTGAGGGCGATAATCGGTTTAGAACATTTGCGGGCTTCTTCCATGAAGCGGGGACCGTCTTTGATACCTTCGATGTAGAGAGTGATACAAGAGGTGGCTTCATCTTCGGCTAAATAGCCGATGAGGTCAGCGAAATCGAGATCAGCCTGATTGCCAATTGAAATCATTTTGTCGAAACCGACACGTTTGGTGTAGGTTGCGGCATCCATAGCAATGAGGAGCGCGCCGCTTTGAGAAACGAGAGCAGCTTTGCCGTCTAAGGGCAAAAAGCTGGTGAAAGAAGCATTCATTTTGTCGCTGTTGGACAAAGTGCCGATGATGTTTGGTCCGATGATGCGCATGCCGTAATCGCGAGCGATTGCGACGACTTCGTCTTCAAGTGCGTGATCACCAACCTCACTGAAGCCAGAGGTAATGATGCTCAAACCTTTCACACCTTTTTCGCCTGCGTCTTTAGAGACAGCGGGAACAAACTTGGCAGGAACGGTGATAACTGCTAAATCGACAACGTAGGGGACGTCTTTGATATTCGGATAGCATTTATAGCCACAAATTTCTTCTGCGTCAGGGTTGATAGGGTAGACAGGGTTGGTATAACCGCAGTTTTTCAGATTTTCGACTACTTTATAGCCAATTTTTTCGGGATTGGTTGATGCACCAATAACTGCGATGCTCTGGGGTTTCAGTACTGCATTGATAATTGGATCCACATTTTCCTCCGGTAGATTATTATTT
>CAYVOY010000209.1:0-2731 GCA_964453395.1 uncultured Anaerolineaceae bacterium | reverse complement strand
ACGCTTTCCCGATTTGTATTAAGAGCAAGGATGTTGATGAAATCGTCAACACCGTTTACTTGATTAGTGGCTCTTTTGGTGGCATCAATTTGGAAGACATTAGCGCTCCGCGGTGTTTTGAGATCGAAGAAAAACTGAAGCAAAAGTGTGACATCCCGATTTTCCATGACGACCAGCATGGCACCGCCATCATCACCCTGGCAGGGCTTACGAACGCCCTCAAGGTTGTCGGCAAGAAAAAAGAAGATGTCAAAGTTGTCTTCTCAGGTGCGGGCGCGGCTGGCTCTGCCATCGCCAAGTTGCTGTTGATTGATGGATTCCAGCATATCACCATGACCGACAAATTCGGTGTTGTCTATCCGGGCAGGGCTGAAGGCATGGACCCCCACCTGGAAGCGCTTGCCAAACAGACGAATCCGGAAGGAAAAACCGGAACCTTAGCTGATATGTTGGTTGGGGCGGATGTTTTCATTGGGGTATCAGCGCCGGGCATCGTCACGACCGAGATGGTGAGGACGATGAACAAGGATGCAATCGTCTTTGCCTGCGCCAACCCGACGCCCGAGATTTTCCCGGATGATGCCAAAGCGGGAGGTGCCCTGGTGGTATCGACCGGCAGAAGCGATTATCCCAATCAAATCAATAATGTGCTGGCTTTCCCCGGTGTTTTCCGCGGAGCCTTTGATGTTCGCGCCAGTGACATTAACAACGAGATGAAAATCGCCGCCGCAAGGGCATTGGCAAACTTGATTACGGACGAAGAATTGAATGCGGATTACATCATCCCGGCTGCCTTCGACCCGCGCGTCGGTCCGGCAGTTGCCGAAGCCGTCGCCGCCACCGCCCGAGAAACGGGAGTTGCAAGAATCTAAACTCTCTGCTCGATCTTAGCTTGTTAAAATGTAAGGGACGGTGTGAAAGCCGTCCCTTTGCTTATCCATTTAAATTTAACAATTCTTATTCGATACTATCTGCCCGTTTCCGTCTGACGCTAATCGAACCAATCGACAATCATATCTTCCAAATCGTTGTCATCCACTTCCTCTTCGCTGATCACTTTGCCAAAAACCGAGGCACCGGATTTTAGTGTCGAGCTCGGGTCGCCACTTCGCAAAGGATGCCACCAGGGAAGCTCTTTTCCTTCCGCAATCAGGCGATAGGCACAAGTTTTCGGCAGCCAGTCTACCTGCCTTGCAAATTCCGGCGTCAACTGGATACATTCCGGAACCTTGCTAAGGCGATGCTCGTAATCTTTGCAGCGGCACGTGCTTAAATCGAGTAATTTGCAAGCCACATTGGTATAACGAACTCCCCCGGTTCCGGTTTCGCGAAATTTGATCAAACAACATTTGGCACAGCCATCACAAATGGATTCCCATTCTTCGTGGCTCATTTCTTCAAAACTTTTTGTGCGCCAAAAATCGTTCAACTTGAAATCCTAAAACAAAGCATCCTGAACAAATGGAATCAGGGCAAGTTTGACCGCCATGGCGTACAAATCTGCCCGGTCTATTAACCCGTTCGTCAACAAACCAACCCCTCCGCTGGTCTGCTTTGTGTTCTTTTTGCCAAAGACCAAATCATCAGCCTCGCCCAATTCCATTCCGGAACGAACCAAAGCGCAAACTTCTGCTGGCAAAAGATAGGCAGCAGTGCGAGCCTTGCCCTGCTTTTCTTTGCCTAAGACAACGATCCAGGCATAGGAAACTAAGTCGCCATTGGGCAATTCGCTCAATCCGCCTTCGAGCCCGATCCAAAAATCAGCTTCGGGGCAAGCTTTTTGGGCGTTCAGTGCCCGATTGCCTGCCCCGTCCAAAGTTTCTTGGTCACTCATCGGTTGATTAGAAACAGCCGAAGCCACTTCTAAACCAAGGACTTCAAAAGAAGTCTTGGGGAAAACAGCCTGAAAACCCAAGCGAACTGCTTCAAGCTTGCTTGGATTTTCAGATCCGACGATAATAACCGCTTTAGTCCTCAAAACTTAACCTAAAGTTCAGCGCGTTCCTTCAAAACGACAAGCAAAGCTGCAAGAATCGCTTTTGCTTCACTGCCCATGGCTGTTGCTTTTGCAACCATTTCTTGTGCGCGGCTTTCTTCTTCGTAACCTTTCAGGTTGATTTTGACGTTCAAACAAGCCGCTTCGAAGCCGGCATTTGCCTGATAAACCCCGGAAGCAGCGTCTGAGATGGCATTGACGTTCCCAATTTCGGCCATGCGCAAGGCAAGTTTCATTACATCCAAACACATTTCAGCTGAATGGAGCGGGACACCGGCAGCCACAAAATTGGCATCCTTAATTGCCTGATCGCGGATGGCGATGTTTTCATCGCTGTCTTTCGGCAGACGACGGGCAATCAAAACACCATCGTAAGATTTTGCGTCAATTTCAATCGCATCGGTTAGCAGTTTGCGCAGATTTTCGCCGCTTTCAATCACTTGCCAGCATTCTGCTTCAACGTCTTTATATTTTGCTTTGCCGATTGTCAAACGAGCGTTCATCACCGCCAGGGCAGCGCCCAATGCACCGGCATAAGCCGCCGCAGAACCGCCACCCGGTGCGCTTGTTCCTTCTGCAACCCGGTCGAGGAAGCTGACACCTGAATTTGCATCGGCAGGAGCGTCCGTGCCTTCAAACAGGCGGTTTTCGAGCAATTGTTCGTGCTCAAAGCCATCCAGCTGCATATAATAGCGCCCGGCATTGATCAAGGCGCGGCTGGGGAGCAAACCGACA
>CAYVOY010000208.1:0-2757 GCA_964453395.1 uncultured Anaerolineaceae bacterium | reverse complement strand
ATAGATAAAAACCAAAGGAGAATCTATGAAAACTGCTGATTGGCACAACCGATATCTACTGCAAGCCCGCTGGACTAAAAACTTAAGGCGCTTTATTTTCGACAAACTAAAAGCTACGCCAGGACAGACTGTTCTCGAAGTGGGTTCTGGAACGGGCGCCCTCTTCCCCGATTATATCTATCAGGGTTTACGCCCATTCGGTGTGGAAATCGACCTTAATCGTTGCGAATTTTCGCACTCCTACGCCCACGAAGCTCCTGTTGTCAATGCCGACGGCTTTAAGCTTCCTTATAAAACTGCCAGTTTTGATTTCACCGTCTGCCATTATTTGCTGCTCTGGTGTAAAAACCCGCAAGAAATTATCAAAGAAATGAAACGCGTAACCAAGCCGGGTGGCTATGTTGTCGCTGCTGCCGAGCCAGATTACGAATCGCGTATTGACTACCCTGACCTTTTCAAGAATATCGGGCAAATGCAAAATCACTCACTCGCTTTCCAAGGCGTTGATCTTAGCATTGGCCGTAAAATTGGCTGGATGATGCGCGAAGCCGGATTGCAAGGTGTTCATCTCGGTTTGCTTGCCGGGGAATGGCGTCAGCCCTCAATGGATGCTTTCGAATCCGAATGGGATATGATTGGCTATGACCTTGGCGGAATGGCATCGGGTGACCGAATTCTGGAAATTAAGGAAGAAGCGATGCAAAGCTGGCTCAAGGGTCAGGCGACCATCTTTATTCCAACATTTTATGCCCACGGCCGGCTCTAAGCCCGCTTAGACTCAGAAAACTCTAAGGAGCTCATGAAAAAGAACAAGCTTATCCTTGTCTTATTATTGTTTGTTTTAATTTTTTCCTTTGTCCCTCAAATAAGCGTAAGCGCCCAAGAAGCTTTCGCCCAAACTTGCCCTCCCAATGCCACTGTCAGCAATCTGCTCAACCAAATCACTCAGGCAAGTGTTGTAAAATGGCTGCGCAATTTTAGCGGAGCTGACCCGGTGATGATTAACGGTGTCGAAAGGACCATTTTAACCCGGCATTCCTCGATGCTTTTCACCGGAAACACGACTGCCCTGGCTTACGACTATTTACAGCAAGAATTGGAAGCCATGGGATACGTCAACGGCGTTCATATCACAGACCATTCTTTCAACGGATACAAATCGCAGGCTGATGACAGTTTGTTTGGCATTTTTCCCGATTGGCCAGAGGTGATCGAAGTTTTACCGAATGGACCGGAAAGCAAAGCCGTCTGGAAAAATAAAATTGTCACTCTCCCCGGCAGCGGCCCAAACAAAGACGAAATCGTCATCATCTCTGCCCATCTCGACAGTAGGGCTCAAAACGACAACCACACAATTGCTCCCGGAGCTGAAGATAACGGAAGCGGTGTCGCCGCATTGATGGAAGCCGCCCGTCTTTTTAAGAACACCAAATTTGACCGGACTGTGAAAATCATTTTTTTCACCGGTGAAGAACAAGGTTTGTATGGCAGCAAGGCTTATGTGGCTGATCATCCCGCTGATATAAGCAAAACTGTGGCTGTTTTCAACCTCGATATGTTTGGTTATGACAACGACCAGGATATGTGCATGGAGTTGCATGTAGGCACAATGGCAGCCTCACAAGTGCCGGGCAAATGTTTTACCGATGTAAACGGTAATTACAATCTTGGTTTGAAATTGGAATACATCGATTTTGAAGATATGAGATCTTCGGACCATGATCCTTTCTGGCGGAAGGGTATTGGGGCAATTGAACTTTTGGAAAACTTTGACCCTCATAGTGAAGTCGATATTTGTAACCATCGTGAAGACCAAAACCCAGACTATCATAAACCGACGGACACTATCGACAAAATGTGGATGCCGGCGACAGTCGCCGGTGTGAAAGCCGGAGTCGGTGCTGCTGCCAGTTTGGCCGGACCAACGGTTGTCTGCCTCCCTGCACCCGTAATCACCGGTAAAGCAAAAACAAATTCAATAGAACTCTCCTGGAAGTCGATTGAAGATGCAATTGCTTACAAAGTCTTTCGTGGGACTAAAACATGTGGCGGAGAAGTTTTGGAAATTGCTGAAGTAATGAACACAAGCTATGAAGATTTTAACATTGACTATGACCGGAACTACTTTTACAAAGTCCAGGCGATTGGCGAAGACGGTTTTTGTGTTTCTGAGATGTCAAACTGTGTTGTTGTTAAGGTTAAGCAACCCGGGCCGACGCCAACTCCCTCGCCCGAACCGGATTTTGACTACTTTATCAACTTGCCTCTGATTACAGTTGTTCGATAAAAATATATCGTAGAGAAAGAAAGTATTAAAAAGAAAGAGCCTGGAAAAACCAGGCTCTTCTTCTGTCGGGGCGAAAGGATTTGAACCTTCGACCTCTTGCACCCCATGCAAGCACGCTAGCCGGACTGCGCCACGCCCCGAACGAATCAATATTATACACTTCTTGCGGATTTTAGCAAGGGAAAATCGATAGCAGTTTTCGGAATCGGGGAGCGGGGAATGGGAAGCGGGAAATCAGGTAACAGGAAATCAGGAAACAGGAAAACAGGATACAGGAAAACAGGTAACAGGAAAACAGGAAACAGGAAAACAGGAAACAGGTAACAGGAAACAGGAAATCAGGTAACAGGAAACGGGAAACAGGAAACAGCAAAACAATTTTCAATTGCCAATTGTGAATCGCATACTAAAAATTGAAAACTGTTTAGAGCTTACTGTCAAAGGGCTCACAAACTCTTGTCAACACACCA
>CAYVOY010000207.1:256-2800 GCA_964453395.1 uncultured Anaerolineaceae bacterium | reverse complement strand
TCTTCACCCTTAGGACGGACAAAGCCGCCAAAGGGAATCCAGTTGAGGGTAAATTCGGTGCCCTTCCAGGTAAAAAGTTTGGCGAGGCGAGGGGGATAGCCAAAGCCGAATTCTTCAATTTCAATGCCAAGAGCTTTGGCAACCAACATGTGGCCAAGCTCGTGAATGAAGACTAAAAAGCCGAAAAACAAAACAAACTGTAAAACTGTCCAGATCATTGTCATTTGTAGTTACTCCTAAGCCGCAATTATACTCAATTTTGAGGCGGTGTTTCAATAGGCGGTAAACAGGGGAAACAGGAAAACAGGAAACAGGAAAACAGGAAACGGGGAACAGGAAGCGGAGAGCCGGGAGCGGGAAAAAGAAAGGCAACAAAAAACCTCTCGTTTGAGAGGTTTAGTGCCGAAAGAGAGATTTGAACTCTCACGGGCTCATGCCCACTACGCCCTGAACGTAGCGCGTCTGCCAGTTCCGCCACTTCGGCTTGCGAGATTTTATTTTATCTTAAAGGACTAATTTGTCAATGAAAATCTCGATAGTTGTGTTATTCTCCAACGATAATGTCACCCCCTTAATTTATCAGCGATTATGGTTTGCTCTCTCAATATGTTTAATATCAGCTTTTATTTCAAATTTGGATGGCATTCCCTTCCTATATTCCACCATTCGCCTCTAAGCTTATACATGTTTTCGAAATCTGACCTGAATATTTTTATAATAATCTTAATAAAAATCAAGAAAATAGAAAGTTGAGAAAAAATGTCACAAAAAGAATTTTGGATGAAATCCCCCCTCGAATTACCTGAGTTGCCCTATGCTAAAGACGCTCTGGCTCCGGTTATTTCAGAACAAACAATTGAATTCCATTATGGCAAACACCATAAGGCTTATTTTGATACCACCAAAGATCTAATCAAAGGCACCGCTCTTGAAGGCGCGACTTTGGAAGAGATTGTCGACGTCGCTTCTAAAGACCCTGCGATGAAAAAACTCTACAACAACGCCGCTCAGGCTTGGAACCATAACCTCTATTGGAAAGAATTCGTTCCCGCCGGCACCAGCAAAATGCCAGCCGAACTGGAAGAAATTTTGGTCAAGGCTTTTGGCTCTGTGGAAGAATTCAAGAATCAAATCGTTACCAAAGGCGTTGGTCAGTTTGGCAGCGGTTGGGTTTGGCTGGTTGTCAACGGTCAAAATTTGGAAGTCTACTCCACCCCTAACGGCGACAACCCTTGGAAAGATGACAAATTCCCCGTTTTTGGTTTGGACGTTTGGGAGCATGCTTACTACCTGGATTATCAAAACCTTCGCAAGAAACACATCGAAGAAGTTCTCGAAAAAATTGTCAATTGGGACTATGTTTTAGAGCTGATTAAGAAATATCGCGCTCAATAATTTTTCCTTTTAGATTTGCTTACCCTTCAAAAGCGACCCACCGCGGTCGCTTTTGTGTTTATAAACGCAAATCGTAAAAATTGAGCTTATAATCGCAATCGTCTTGATTTGCTGTTGAGAATAACTTGCTGGCACTATTTGCCTTTCCTTGGCTCCTGGCTCTATCCCCCTTCTCCCTGTTATAATTACTCCATCAATTAAGGAGAGAAACAAGTTATGAAAATTATTGAATGTATTCCCAATTTTTCCGATGCTCGCAGACCGGAAGTTATTGAAGCTATTATCGAAGCGGTTAGCAAGGTTGCCGGTGTTCGCGTTTTGGATCATCATTCTGACATGGATCATAATCGCACAGTGCTCACCTTCATCGGCGATCCGGCCGGTGTGGAAGAAGCTGCCTATCAGGGGATTGTCAAAGCGGCTGAATTGATTGACCTCAACCATCACAGTGGCGAACATCCACGCATGGGAGCTACCGACGTAGTTCCTTTTGTGCCTATTTCGGATGTTACCATGCAAGAGTGTGTCGAAATCGCCCGCCGTTTGGGTAAGCGGGTTGCCGACACGCTGAATATTCCGGTTTATCTCTACGAAGAAGCTTCTGCACGTCCCGATCGGGTCAATTTGGAAGATATTCGCCGTGGTGAATTTGAAGGTATCAAAGAAAGTATTGCGACTGATCCCTATCGCGAGCCTGATTTTGGCCCAAGAGTGATGGGTCCTGCCGGTGCAACTGTGATTGGGGCACGTCAACCATTAATTGCTTATAACATTTTCTTGAATACCCCCGATGTCAGCATCGCCGAAAAGATTGGCCGTCGCGTGCGGAATTCTTCAGGTGGTTTTCATTATGTGAAAGGGATGGGCGTTTTGGTCGATGGTTTGGCACAGGTTTCGATGAATCTGACCAATTATCGCAAGTCTCCGATGGCTCAGGTAACCGAATTTGTCCGCCGCGAAGCTGCGCGCTATGGCGTTGGCATTCATCATACGGAAATTGTCGGTTTGCTCCCCAGCCGCGCCTTGATCAATGCCGGGCGCTATTATATGCAACTGGATGGCTTTGAGCATGAACAACTGCTCGAAAACCGCTTATTTGACACGTCGGACGCTCCTGCCGATGCAAATTCAGGTGTCAGCTTCCTCGAC
>CAYVOY010000207.1:0-246 GCA_964453395.1 uncultured Anaerolineaceae bacterium | reverse complement strand
TCGTTTGACAATCGGAAAAGCAAAATACAACGATGTTGAAGCAGAATGCTGGCAGGTGATTGAAAGTGGCGAGAATCTGCGCAAACAATTAACCGAAGCAATTGAAATTGACGCAAAATCTTACGACGGCGTTTTGATTGCCCGTCGCCTGCCTAAAGATAGCGATGAAAACATCGCCATCCGCGATCAGGCAATTAAGGACGCTAATTTTGTGGCTGCCGGTGTCCCGCTCCATTCAGCTAAAAT
>CAYVOY010000206.1:0-2808 GCA_964453395.1 uncultured Anaerolineaceae bacterium | reverse complement strand
AGGATATTTCTATCATACCGATTCCGCCGAAAACACTATTTATCGTTATAAAATAGACCCCGAATTCAAGAACTTATCCGATAAAGAAGCGTTTTTCCAAACCACCATGGGCACGCCGGACGGTATGACGCTTGATACTGAAGGTAACATCTGGACTGCAATCTGGGATGGTTGGAAAGTTATACAACTCAATCCTGAAGGCAAAATTCTGACTGAAATTGCCCTGCCGGTTCAACGCCCCACTTCGCTTGCCTTTGGAGGGAAAGATTTTAAGAGCTTATTTATCACTTCGGCTTTTGTAGGATTGAGTGAAAGTGAACGCCAATCCCAAGCCTCAGCCGGTAATTTGTTCATGCTCAAAACCAGCTCCAGCGGCAGCGCTTCAAAGATATTTAAAATATTAAATTCCAAAATCAACTTTGCCGAGTTCTTCAATTCCTTTAAAATTTCCTAAATCCATATTTTTTAACTGTCTTTAGAATTTAACAAGTAAAAATAATTTTGACGTATTTCACTTTGTGCGGCATGTATAACGGCACGAAGTGGGAATCGGGAAGCACAGTATGCCTCAAACTGCTCACTTTAGGTTATTCCTCTGATTTGTAAAAATCCCTGCCTTATTCACAACTTTGCATTAAAATGATACAACAAAAGCGATAAATCATGACAATAAGCGAATTTACCATCCCTTTCAAATACAAAACCTGGCGTTCGAGCCCGATAAAATGGGTTGCCAGTCATGCCCTGCATCATTGGGGTATATTTTTAATTGCCTTACTGGGAGCGGTTTGCAATGCCGCCCTCGCCGGTATTCCTGCCGTTGAATTTGGAAGGGTTTTTACCAACCTAACCTCAGGAGCCCCTTCCTTAAACCTTGCTCTTCGCAGCGCAGCCTTGATTGGCATCACTCAAACCATTCGTGGATTTTCACAATTTGCCCGAAACTATGGCTTCGAAGTTACTGCTCAAAGAATTGAACGGGACATACGGGAAGAGTTTTACATCAGCCTGCTCGGCAAAAGCATGACCTTCCACAGCCTTCAATCCGTTGGCGATCTGATGGCTCGCGCAACCAACGATATTCGCGAAGTCAACTATATCTTCAGTCCGGGCATCAATATGGTTTTCGGCTCCTTGAATTTCCTCTTCATTCCCTTGGTTATTGGTGCGGGCATTCATCCTGCACTTCTTGTAACGCCAATCATTTTTATTATCGCCTATTTCATATCCATTTGGCATTATCTAAAAATTCTAAAACCAGTAACCACCGAAGTGCGCTCGGCTTTCGGAAAGCTCAACAGTCGCCTCTCCGAAGACATTGACGGCATCGAAACCGTCAAAGCCGCCGGCCAGGAAGAAAAAGAGATTGAGCTCTTCCGAAGCAACACGCAAGCTCATCGCGATGCAACGATTGCTTTAGGAGATATCGAATCGCGTTTTATCCCCCTGCTTTTACTTGCCTTGGCAATGGGGTTTGGTCTGCTACACGCAATAATCCTTGCTCAAAACGGACAGATTGAACTCGGTTCAGTTTTGACCTATTTCAGCGCACTTTCAATGCTCGGTTTTCCAACCAATTCTTCCATTCGTTCTTACTCAATGATCTCCTCCGGACTGGCCGGGGCAAAGCGCTTGTTATCGATTATGAACAGCGAAAACAATCTCGATGAAAATGCCGAAGGACACACCGGACGCATCCAGGGCAAAGTAGAGTTTAAAGATGTTAGCTTTTCTTACGAAGAAGGAAACCCAACCCTGCAAAACCTCAATTTCACGGTTGAACCGGGGCAAACGGTTGCCATTGTTGGGCAGACCGGTTCCGGTAAAACCAGCCTGATTCATCTCATCAATCGCACCTACGACCCCACTTCGGGCGTGATTAATATTGATGGAATTGATTTGCGTGATTGGAAATTGGACAGCCTGCGCAGCCAGATTTCAATTATCGAGCAAGATATTTTCCTCTTTTCTAAAACGGTTGCCGAAAACATAGCCTTTGGCAAACCCGATGCAACAATGGAAGAAATTCAAACAGCTGCCGTAGAAGCCCAGGCGGCAGACTTCATCAGCGAAATGCCCGAAGCTTACGAAACCATTATTGGCGAAAGAGGCACAACGCTTTCCGGCGGACAGCGCCAGCGTTTGGCTTTAGCACGCGCCTTCCTCACCGATCCGCGCATCCTTATCCTCGATGATTCAACTAGTGCGATTGACAGTCAGACTGAGGATGAAATTCAACGTGCCATCAAAAAAGCCTCGGAAGGACGGACAACATTCATCATCACCCACCGCCTTTCTCAAATTCGTTGGGCAGACCTGATTATTGTGGTTCGCAAAGGCAAAATCTCAGCAATAGGCAATCATGAAGAACTCATGAAAACCTCAAAAGCCTATCAAGATATTTTTAGGGAGGTTTAAGATGGGTATATTTGCCGGACTTTCAGGGGAATCCTATGACCGAAATTACAACTCCGGTGTAATTTTGCGCCGGGTTTGGACTTATGTCAAACCATACAAGAAGCAACTCTTTTTAATCCTTCTGGTTGTAATGGTTCGGTCTGTAACCGGTGCCTTGCCTCCGGTTTTAGTTTCAAGAGTTCTCGATGGGCAACTGGCAACCAACCCCAACATCAACAATTTTTTCTGGCTCGTTTTCGCGGTTATTGTTATTGAAGTTTCAGGCTTTGTTTTTTATTATATTTTGCGCCGAATGATGTCCAGATTAATTGCCTATTTAATTCGCGATTTGACCGTTGATGCTTTTTCGGCAACGATGCGACAGGATTTGGCTTTTCATGACAATTTTTC
>CAYVOY010000205.1:0-2831 GCA_964453395.1 uncultured Anaerolineaceae bacterium | reverse complement strand
CATAATCAAAAAGGTCCGGTTCTGTCTCGATGTGGCCCTCAAACTCAGGGATTTCAATTCCGGTCGGTTTTCCCAAACCAAAACCGGCTGCCACGTCAGGGATTGCCGTGCGATAGCCGTCGTTCCAAAGTGTGTAACCAATATGCCAAAACCAGGGGTTGCAGGAACGCATCAAACCTTGTTGCAGCGTCAAAAGTCCGGAAGCACCTTGACCTTTATCGTGGGTCCAGTCTTTACCGGTGAAGCCATCCAGTTCATGCCAGAGCGAATCGCAAAAATAGGGGTAATCCTTGGTGAAAACGCCTGTTTCGAGGGCGGCTGCCATAGTAACAATTTTGAAAACTGAACCGGGAGGGTAAACACCTTGTGAGGCGCGGTTATACAAAGGGTTGAATGGGTTTTGGGTGATTTCAGCAATTGAGTAAGCGGTGTAAAAGGGACCCACAAAAACGTTCGGGTCAAAACCAGGGTTCGAAACCATCGCCAAAATTTTACCGGTGTCGCGCTCCATGACAACCATCGCACCGACCTGATTGCCCATACTTTGTTGCAACCAATATTGGAGCTGGCTGTCAATTGTCGTGTAAATTGACTGAGCCGGTTTGGCGTCTTTGGAAGAGATTTTCGTCAAAACTTGCCCTTGCAAATCTTTTACATACAAATCCGCACCATGCGTACCGGCTAAATATTGCTCGCCCCATTGTTCCAGACCGGAATAACCAATTTTTTCATCGCCCGTATAACCCAGGCGTTGATATTCTTCTAAACGTTCTGCGGGCACATTCCCGACATAGCCTAAAACGTGCGGTGCAATTCCACCGTCGTGATAATAGCGCGCTTTGTAGCTATCCATCGTAATAGCAGGAAAAGCCGAGAGGCGGTCATAATAAGTTTCGGCAACATCTGCCATGATATCGCCGATAATTGTGTATTGAAAACCGCTGATATTGGCATACTCTGCTCTGATGCTGTCTTCGGAACGCATGAAGATTTCAGCTAAAAGCTCAACCATATCATCTTCAGTTCCCTCCTCAATGTAGCCGGGAGTTACCATAACGGTTACTGCATCTTCGTACGAGACTAAAGCGTAGTTGTTTGATGTGGCATTAGCATAAATGTTTCCACGGGCGGGTATTTCGAGCACCAGTTCCAGATAATTGCCGTTCGTCAGCTCAGGAAGCATCATCGAAGCGTCCCACTGCACATGCCAGCGCTGATCTTCAAGCGTAAGGTTCATGATTGGCTGCCGGCTAATCGTCCCCAACAAGTTGGTTTCATAATCCAGTTGATAACTCACCTGTCCACTGGCTAAATTAGGCATACTGGAAAGAATCTGGTAATCCATCGATTTCATGGTTAATTTTTTGGCGGTGTCGCGGTGACTTTCTTCAAACTCTTCCGGGGTGATGGCGTCTTTGGTCAGGCGACTAAGCAGCTCATACATTGCCGGATAATTTTCAGCTTTCCAAAGTTCCAGGTATTCAACAGCCGCGGTTTCAATGTCGGGAGGCGTTTCTGTACTCACAATTGGCGTGGGTAAAGGAAGCGAAGCCGTCGGTTCAACCACGGGCGTTGCCGGAGTGTTCGGATTACAAGCAGTCAGCAAACTAGCCAAAACAAGCAGGATAGTCAAAATTTTATTAGTAGTTTTCATATTTTACTCAGCAAAATTTGCGAATAGACATCGCATTTGATGTCATTATACCCTTGACAACGCTCGGCGATTTTGATGTCAAGCCTGAAGCCTGCCTGTTGAAAAAGGCGATAGAGTGTACAGAGGGGCAAACCCATTACATTGCTATAACAGCCTTCGATTTCTTCAACCGGATGGAATGCTGCGTCTTGAATGGCGTAGCCTCCGGCTTTATCGAGGTATTGGTTTTTATCAAGATAGTTTTGAATTTCCTCATCGGAATAGTTGCGCATGCGAACTTTAGTTTGGCAGATATCGAAAATAATTTCGTCTGTTTCGCCGTTATGAAGTGAGATCGCGGTGTGGACCAAATGCGTTTTCCCGCGCATTTTATTCAAGATGGTTTTCGCATCAGTTTCGTCCACAGGTTTACCGATAACTTCTCCGTCTAATTCAACAATCGTATCCGCCGAAAGGGCAAATTCATCCGGAGCCAATTGTTTGCAGCGTCCTTTTTCGTAAGCCATTCGGATTACGTATTGCTCAGGCGTTTCGAGATCGAGCTTTTCCTCGTTTGTATTTGAAGGGCTTGTGGTAAAGGGAAGCCCAAACAAAGCGAGAAGTTCCTTGCGCCTAGGAGAATTTGATGCCAAAATCAGTTTTCGCATTTCCATATTAAGTATGGATTTTATCACTAACGGAACATGTTACGGGAAGCGGGGAACAGGGATCGGGGATCGGGGAAAAGCCTTTTCCTGAGAACTTGCTATCCGCCGGTTTTTACCTGATAAGTATCAAAATCCCGGGCAACATAACTTTCTGGAAAAACCGACCGTGCTTCTTCCAATATTTGATCATCACGGTAACGGCGTGAAAGGTGAGACAAAATCAATTTGCCTACTCCGGCTTCTTTGGCAAGCTTTGCCGATCGTTCGGCTGTAGAATGGCCGAAGGTTTCTGCCATTTCGTCCTCTTCCTTCAAATAGGTTGCCTCAATCACCAGCGCATCAACGCCGCGCACAATCTCCACCAAGCGTTCCGGCTTGCCTACGTCGCCAACCACAGCCAGCCTGGTTCCGGGCACTTCCTCACCCAAAACCTGTTCCGGGTCAATCACACGCCCATCCGGCAAAGTGATTGACATCCCCTGAACCAAATCTTTGCGCCAGGGACCGGGCGGAATGCCCAGTGCCTCGGC
>CAYVOY010000204.1:0-2834 GCA_964453395.1 uncultured Anaerolineaceae bacterium | reverse complement strand
GCACTTTACGTGCCAGAAAACGGAAAGCGGGGAGCAGGAAGCTGGGAAGAATCCGGATTGGGATTTGGGTCAAATTGCCCCTGTGGACTTGGAATTCAGCAACATCGCTGACTAAGATCGGAGCTTTTTGGTGTTTAGGAAATAAACAGAATTCTATTGTCGGTGAGAAGGGAGCTGGGTTGAAACCCAGCCGTACGGAGGGGTTTTAACCCCTACCCTCTGGGTTTTTCAGGCGTTTTAGAAATCTTAACAATTCAACGGTTTTTGGCACTTCGTCCGACCTACATGGTTAATCAATTCCGCAGGGAAAAGGCCCGCCTTTTTCTCGTTTCCTGTTACCTGTTTCCTGCTTCCTTATCCCCTCCCCCATCCTATTCCGGATAAATCAAATCATACAATTCCGGGGCGTGTTTTTCTACCGCTTCCGAAGTAATTGCATTGCTCCGGCAAATTTCCGAATACAATTCCGCCGATTTTCGCTTCGTCCGAATTTGCGTTTGAACATCCAAAGCCCACAAGCCAAAACGCTGGCTCCAGCCACGTTCCCATTCAAAATTATCCACCAGAGTCCAATAAAAATATCCCTTAATCGGCACATTCATATTCACCGTATTCCACAAGGCATGGATATGCTCCAAGAGATACCGCCGGCGAAAATCGTCTTTGCTATCTTCACAGCCATTCTCGGTGATATAAATCGGCAATCCAAAATCCCTTGCCCAAACCATCGCTTCCACAAAACCTGCCGGATCGTTCGCCACAAAGCCGGTTTCAGAAAGAGGAGCATCCTCGGGAAAATAACGCTTGGCATACATATTTTTGCCCTCGCTGAGGTCAAATTTAATCAAATCGCGGGTGTAATAATTCAGCCCAAAGAAATCTTGCGTTCCTTTTGCCTGGGGAACTTCCTCTTTGAGGAGCACGGCATCAAATTTTCCAGTCTTAAGTGCCATCGGAAAGGCATCGTTAAAGGCTTTTTGATGGATATTGCGAACAAACTTCGTCAACGGTCCGCTACTCGCAGGCTTGAAACCTCGATAATGATGCGCCACCCCCACCTGAGCATCCGGCTGGACTTCATGAATTGCCTCATATGCCGCCGCATGCGCTTTGACCATATTGAGCAGGACACGCAGGGCCGTATTGAGATCATTTTTGCCGGGAGGGAAACCATCGCCTAAATAACCGCCAAGCATGACAACATTTGGTTCGTTGATTGTCACCCAAATTTTGCAATGCGATTTGAGCGCTTCGACCGTTCTGCGAGCATAGGCCGCAAAAAGTTCGATTGCTTTCTCGTTTTCCCAGCCGCCCATCTCAGCCAGCCAAAGTGGGGTGGTGAAATGATGAAGCGTCACAATCGGGGTCATATTTCGTTCGCGTAAGCCCAAAAGCATCTCGCGATAGCGATCCAGAGCTGCTTCGTCCCAACGATCCGGTTCAGGTTGGATGCGCGACCATTCAATCGAAAAACGATGCGCGTTTTGCCAGCTGTCTTGAGCGCGGTCAAAATCTTCGCGCCAACGCCCGCCCCACCAGTCACAAGCCTTGCCGCTTCTGTCGCCTTCGTGGATACGCCCTTCTTCTTGCTCCCAAGCCCACCAATCGTTGTTGATGTTGTTTCCTTCAACCTGATGGGCAGCAGTTGCCGTTCCCCATAAAAAACCTGTCGGAAAATTAAACGTTGCTCTGGGCATAAGTCCTCCAATGAATAGTCTTGAATAAATTGTATCAACAGTTTGTAAGCTTTGGCATATCGCACACCAGGAATTCTCAATATGGAAATATTACGAATGCTAAATAAACCCCCATCGGTAGGGGCAAGTCCCAATCGTGAGCGCTCAAGCGTCCCTAAAATAGTCCGACTTGCCCTGTCCAAGCACCACGGACAGCCGATGCATTTCCTGAAGACAATAACATGATGAGAATTGCTGCTTAAACCTCGAGGAGTTTTATGCGCAATCCCATCTTCAAACCGCCGTCGTGAGCCTAAAGATTAAAGTTTGAGTGAAACCAAAACGCAGGCGGGCATCGTACCCGAACGAAGTGAGTGGTATTGAAAGGGAGTAAGGCAAACCGGTCTCAATGTTCGTGGCCCTTTCAACCGCGCCCTACAAATTTGCTTGAATCGGAAAATCCCGTTTATTTCAAGTATAATTTCTAGGCTAAACCTTACAAAATTGGAGTTCATATGTACTTAACCGGCAATCAAGTTCGTCAATCTTTTCTCGATTTTTTCGCTGCTCGCGGTCACGAAATTGTGCCCAGCGCATCCCTCGTTCCGGGTGGCGACAGCACTTTGCTCTTTACCAACGCCGGTATGGTGCAATTTAAAGATGTTTTTCTCGGCACCGAAAGCCGGCCCTACACTCGCGCGGTGGATTCTCAAAAATGTCTGCGCGTTTCCGGCAAGCATAACGACCTCGATACCGTCGGGCGTGATAACACCCATCACACTTTTTTTGAAATGCTGGGAAATTGGTCTTTTGGCGATTATTACAAGAAAGAAGCGGTTGCCTGGAGTTGGGAATTGCTAACCAAAGTTTGGGGGCTCGACCCCGACCGCCTTTATGCCAGCTATTTTGTAGACGATCAGGGCGATTTGCCTTCCGACGAAGAAGCGCATGATGAATGGCTTGCTCAACCAGGTTTCAATCCGGCTCACCTCGTTCAGGGTGGGCGCAAAGATAACTTCTGGGAAATGGCCGAAACCGGTCCCTGCGGACCCTGTAGCGAAATTCATTATGACTTTGGTCCCGATTTTTGCGATATGAAGGACGTCGAAGGGCACGTTTGCGAAGTAAACGGCGATTGCAGCCGCATCGTTGAAATTT
>CAYVOY010000203.1:0-2834 GCA_964453395.1 uncultured Anaerolineaceae bacterium | reverse complement strand
TTGAATCCGGCGGAACATGCCAGGAGAAACAAATTTCGTTCGGTTACAAATTTAGCATTCATTGCCGGGATTTTGCCGGGTTGAAAAGTGCAACCCGTCCTGCTTAAATAAAAACCGACCATCAAATTCTTGATGGTCGGTTTTTCAATTCAACGCTAAAAAACTAACTCAAGCCTAAAATTTTGCCGGTTTCAAAATCGATGTCGATGTCGTAATAAGCCGGGCGGGTGGAGAGGCCGGGCATGGTGCTCATTGTGCCCAAAATTGGGTAAACAAAGCCCGCACCAACCGATGCGCTGACATCACGAATCGGGATTCTAAAGCCCTTCGGCACGCCCTTCAATTCGGGGTCGTGGCTGATTGATAGATGGGTTTTTGCCATACAAATCGGCAAGCTGCCATAGCCCAATTCTTCATAGCGAGCCAAACGCTGTTCTGCCAGCTCGCTGTAATCGACGCCGTCGGCACCGTAAACTTCACGGGCGATGGTTTCAATTTTTTCTTTCAGGGTCAATTCGAGCGGATATAAGAATTTGAAGTCTGAAGGCATTTCAGAAGCTTTGACAACCGCTTCTGCCAATGCAACAGTGCCCAGTCCACCCTGGCTAAAGTGATCGGCAACAACCGCGTCAACAATTCCGGAATGTTCCAAAGCAAGCTTTCGCACCAATTCCAATTCGGCATCAGTGTCGGTTGGGAAGCGATTGACCGCAACAACCACCGGAACGCCAAATTTCTGGGCGATACTGGCGTGGGCGAGCATATTCGCAGCACCCTTTTCAACCAAATCGAGGTTCTCGTCGATGTATTCTGCAGCCAGAGGAGCACCTGCGCTCACTTTTGGTCCGCCGCCATGCATTTTCAAAGCGCGAACGGTGACGACCAAAACGACGACGTCGGGCAAATTGCCGGAATAGCGACATTTGATATCGAAGAATTTCTCCATGCCCATGTCGGCGCCGAAGCCACTCTCGGTAATTACAAAATCTGCCAGTTTAAGGGCGATTTTATCAGCCATAATCGAGCTGTTGCCGTGAGCGATGTTGGCAAAAGGTCCGGCATGAACCAAAACCGGTGTGCCTTCGAGGGTTTGCATCAGATTTGGTTTGATGGTGTCTTTCATCAGAACTGTCAAAGCACCGGCGATGCCTAAATCGTCTGCGGTTACAGGTTCGCCTGAGCGGCTTTGACCAATCACGATCTTAGCGATGCGCTCGCGCATATCTTCCAGACTGGTAGCCAAAGCAAGGATTGCCATCAGTTCTGAGGCAACGCTGATGTAATAATTGGTATGCAGTTCAAAGCCCTTTTCGTCCGGCCCCTGGCCAACGGTAATGCCGCGCAACATGCGGTCATTCACGTCAACCGCTCTGCGCCAGGTGACGCTTTCGGGGTCGATGTCGAGCCGGGCAAATTTCGCTTTTTGTTCCGGAGTTAACAAGTCGGGATCGGTTTCGGTAATGCCTAATCTTGCCAACCTGCCAGCCATGCCACGGGCAAAATGTCGTTTACCTTTTTTGTCTTTTGGGCAAAGGCGATTGAATAAAGCGGTGTCGCTTTGGCTGGATTCGTGGAACATGCGGGTGTCAATTGCGGCTGCCAAAAGGTTGTTTGCGGCTGTGATGGCGTGGATGTCGCCGGTCAGATGCAAATTGAAATCTTCCATCGGAATCACTTGCGAATAACCGCCACCGGCAGCACCGCCTTTGATGCCAAAGGTCGGACCTTGGGATGGCTGGCGGATACAAGTGATAACGCTGCGTCCCAAATGCGCACCCAGCGCCTGGCTCAAACCGACGGTTGTCGTGGTTTTGCCTTCGCCGAGCGGGGTGGGGGTGATTGCGGTGACGTCGATGTATTTACCATCCGGCACGTCTTTTAGTCGCTCCAAAACATCTAACTTGATTTTGGCTTTGTAGTCCCCATAAAGTTCAAGTTCGCCGGATAATAAACCCATTTCTTCGGCAACCTGAACAATCGGTTTGAGGCTTGCTTCCTGGGCGATGACAATATCAGCCGGAACAGGGCTTTTCAAAACGATTGGGGTTGGGATAAATTTTGTTTTGCTTGATTCAGACTTCATTAGTCTCCTTTTATTGTCCAAAATGAACGTCTGCCGGAAGTGTTGCGAAAGCAAAAATGCTTAATTCACTCTGATCGCCCAAATAGGCAACCGGAATGACCACGCTGGTTGCACTGGCAGAACGAATATCTTCTGAAACATGATACCCGCCACCGACAATTCGGCCTTCGGGATTTCGGATAACAACATAAACCCGAGCCTGGCTGATTGAGGAATTGAGGTTGTTGACCACGCTAAGGCTAACATTATCCTCATCCACAAAAGCGGCTTGGGAAACTACCAAAGGATTATATTCGACCGGGAAACTGGCAAACTCTCCCGGAACAATGACTAAATCGACATTCGATGCCAAACAGTCTTCAGGAAGTTGGCTGGGAACGACGGCATAGGAGACGGTTTCCTGAGGCCAAATCACGTCATAATAAGCATGATTGGCGTAACAAACCCGATTGTTTTCATCCGAAACGGTCAAAATTGCATAAGTCTCGTTTAACGTTTCTTGGGTCTTGTTTTTTAATATTGCACCGCCGGTTATCTGATTATAGCGGTCAACGGCAAAGTTCCACTCGACTTTTTCAATAGAATTCCACCAATTGCCACCCGGCAGGGAGGCGGAATAGCTGGTAATCCAGGGAGAAACGTCAACTCGTTCCACGGTTTGATCGGGGAGGCTCATCATCGGGATGTTAAAGCCAAATTCGTCTTTTTCGGGGACGAAATCGTAAACTTCGCGTCCTCCGCCGATAATTTG
>CAYVOY010000202.1:0-2839 GCA_964453395.1 uncultured Anaerolineaceae bacterium | reverse complement strand
CTGACTTTATTGATAGGGTTAATTTCTTACGGCTTTGTTGGCAAAGCAGTTGAGACTATCCTTGTTTATCGTGAGACTAACCGGCTTGAAGGCTACTATCGCTCAATCGGTTATGTTGCTAAAGACTGGGAAGTAGAAGATAAACACAAGTATAGTGAGGTTGCAGATATTATCCGGGAAAGTGGGGATTTGGCGTATGATGATTTAGTAGTCAGCACTTCCGCAGTCATGCATGATTATTACAATGTGGACTTCGACTACGGTACGATGGATGTTGTTGAGACTGAACACCAAGCCAAATCAAGCTGGGCTGGTGAGGGAGTAAACAATCTGGACTATTGGTTTTATGGAACATTGGTTTCCTATGATAAGCAATATGCGGAAGAGGATGGAGAAGAATTTTTTGCTGGTTACCTCATGATTTTTGAGATTGATGAAGTCCTGGCAGGCTATCCAGAACGTATACAAGCAGGCAAGAATTATGTCATATGGATACCAGCCAGATTGACCGCTGAAATTGACCAAATGGCACCCCATCTCGATAAAATGAGCGAAGGAAAAAGTTATTTAATCAGAGCCTGGCATCACCCAATCGCAACCCTTAACCATTGGGTAAGCGGACTACTGGTCAATGTCGCAAATTCACGAGAGACGTTCAATCTCAAAGCGCTTGATGGTGATGACCTCTGGTTTGTTGAGCTTGAAAAAAACGAAAGACTGGATTTGACGTTACCGGAATACAAAAAGCTTAAGTTAGAGCTTGACCGATTGAATGAAAACCTTAGAGCAATTACTCTGGTTGGCAGCAGCGACATGAGCGCCATGCCTGAAATGCAGCTTGATATGAAATGGAACTATCTGGTTGATGGGCGCTGGCTTAATCATCAAGATCATTTGGATGGTAACAATGTGATCGTCATTTCTGAGCCCCTGGCTAAAGCCCGTAAGATAAAAATTGGGGATCAGATTCTCCTGACAATGCGCAGTTTACAGGACCCTTATTATGCCTACATTCGAAGTGAAGAAGACATTGAAAACTGGCAAAATTATCCAAGTCAGGAAATTAGTTATGAGGTTGTTGGGATCTATTCTAATGAAGGGTTTTTGTATGGAAAGCAAGCCTATTTCAGCGATAGTTATGTGCCCGCATCTACAATTCCAGAAGATTGCGTCATGCCTGTGTTTTCCTCGAGTCTAAAAGATAAAAATCTTGCCTATAATTTTGTCTTGAAGAATCCTCGTTTGCAAGATGATTTTATCGAGGAATTTGATTCTAAAGTTAAAGATTTGGGGCTTAAGATTGAATTTGTAGACAATAATGGACGAAATTTCATAGCCGGGGCAGATCCATTACGAAGATCGACTTTGATCTCAATGTTTCTCTATATGATCGCCATGTTACTGGCAGTTGCTTTGACAATCTTCCTCTATTTGCGACAACATAGAAAAGAATATGCTACGATGCGAGCTTTGGGTGTTCCCGTTAAAAATGGAACCCGTCAGTTAATTTTCCCATTGTTAAGCTTGGGGGTTTTAGGTTCAACAGTTGGTTCTTTGCTTTCCTGGGAAAATGCTCATGTAAAGGCGGCTGAATCACTCTCTCATTTAGCCTTACCTTCCGGTGTGACTCCAGAATTAAGCTTGAACCCAATTTGGGGTCTCGTCTTTTGGCTAATAATAATATTTATGTTGATACTTGGAACATTTCTCGGAAACAAAAAGATGAGTTCAAGACCGGTTTTAGAATTACTACAGGTTGAGCAAAACAGAAAAAAAGAAAAACCGCAAAAAGATGAACAAGAACGCCAGGATGAAAATGTGCTGGCTTTTAATAAAGACAATTTAGCTCAGTTGACAATGGTGCCTTTAGAAAAAAACGCCAATCCGGACAATGTTGTAAGGGAATATTCGCGACTTAGCTTATTCAGAGCTCCGGTGAAAAGTTTATTGACAATCATAGTCGCAGCAGGACTGCTCTTAGCGATGGGGTGGATCCAAAGCTTAATTAATTCGAATGAAAAAGAAATAGAGCGCTTGTATCAAAGCACACAAGTAGAAATAGACATCAAAGCATCAACTGGTGAAAACGACAAAGAATTTTACACAAATCAGATAGATCGTGAACTGGTAGAGAATTTGCAAGCCTCTGACTATGTTTCTGACGTATACCTTTCAGCAGCCTTTGTGCCAGAGCGAATTCTAAACGAGAATAGCGGAGAATTCGAACAAATTGTGCCATACGATATCGTTGCAATGAACAATCTTGAAATTGGGTTGAGAAGTCGTCTGAAGCTGTTTGGAGAAATTAACTGGCTGTCAGGTTTTGGACCTGAAGAAATATCAAAAACATGGTCAAAGGAAAAAGACTTAGAAAAACCTGTGCCATTGATTATCACAAATTTTCATAAGAAACAAGAAGGCTGGCAATTAGGAGATGAACTTACAATTATCATCAAGGGAAGTGATGAAGAAGTAAATTTTCTGGTAATTGGTGAAGCTACATCTTTTGGTATGAGTGGAGGGAGGGAAATGCCAGATGGCAACTGGGTTGAGGTAGAACCCATGGTTACGAATTTGTCGGCTATCAAAGCGCATCTCCCCGAATCTTTACCCAAGTACCTTGAACTTATTCTTTTATCAGAACCTGTCATGAACCATAAGCTCGATGTGTTCAAAATTTACATGGAAAGAATAAATATCTCGCCACTCACAGTACAATTTTGGGATGAAGAGTTGCTGGCGGTGGTGGAGCCTATGGAGCAGAATTTGTCGCTGATGGAGAGGCTCTATCCGATAACGATGGTCATTTCGGCGGTGATTGGCGGGGTATTGTGCTTGC
>CAYVOY010000201.1:0-2845 GCA_964453395.1 uncultured Anaerolineaceae bacterium | reverse complement strand
GTCAACAAAATGCTCAGCGATATCAGCATGGGCATGATCAGCGGAGTTGGTTTACCGCTTTCGGTTGAAAAGAAACCGATTGGGTTGATTTTTGTTTTTCGCAACTATCGTGCGGTTTTCACTGCCAACGAACGCAGCATCCTGGATAATTTTGCCAATCAAGCTGCGATTGCCGTCCGCAATGCCCGGCTTTACAATCAGGTGCGCACGCAAAGTTTGCGAATTAGCGCGCTTTTGGCTTCGGTCGCTGACGGTATTTTAATTCTCAAACCTGATTTGACAATCGTCAGCGTAAACCGATCTTTTGCAAGGCTGGTTAACAGACCGGCTGCATCGCTGACAGGCGAAAAATATGAGGAGGTTGTGCTTTGGGATAAGCCTCCAATTGGTCTTAAGCTGAAAGATTTATCCGATTCAGACTGGCATAATTATGGCCAGGGAGAGATGTTCCTCGAAGGGGATATGCTCAGAAAGGGTGGACTGGACCCTATCCCGGTGTCAATTACCTACGCTCCGCTTTTTTCTAATGATGGGCATTTGCTGAATGTGATTGCATCGGTTCGCGATATCACTCGTTATCGTGAAGCGGATGAAATGAAAGCTAGTTTCATCTCAGGCGTCAGCCATGAATTACGCACACCTCTGGCGCTGATTAAGGGCTATGCCAGCACTTTGAGACGGGATGACGTCGAATGGGAGCCAGCTATGGTGCAAGAAAGCTTGAAGGTGATTGAGGACGAAGCTGATCATTTGGCGGCGATGGTGGATGACTTGCTTGGTGCGACCAAGTTGCAATCCGGTGAAGTTGTTTTGAAAAAATCAGAAGTCGATATTCCCGGCTTGCTCGACGTGCAGCAGCGGAGATTTAAACCGCAAGCCGAAAACCACGAGATTAAATTGGATTTTCCCGAGCATTTCCCCTGCATCATTGCCGATGAAGAAGGAATTACCCGGTTATTCACGAATTTGATTTCTAATGCATTGAAATATAGTGATGGGGGTGAAATTCTGATTACTGGCGCAGATTTGGGTCAGGAAATCCGGATTTGCATCAGCGACCACGGCAAAGGTTTTGACCCAAATGACATCCCCTATGTTTTTGAGCGTTTTTATCGGTCTGATCGCGATGCGAAGGTGAAAAAGGGCACCGGCTTGGGTTTGTTTTTGTGTAAGTCAATTGTCCGGGCGCACGGCGGAAGAATTTGGATTGATGAAGATTATACCGATGGGGCAAGAGTTTGCTTTACCTTGCCGGTTGGTGAATAAGCCAATGGCAGAGGCGTTTTTGAGCAAGGGAGAATGGATTTCGCTCGCCGATTGGCGGGTGCTTAAACTTGCCGAAACCGCTTCGACGAATACAGATGCCAAAGAACTTGCAGGGGAGATAGCGGGTGAACTTGCGGTTTGGGCAATCAAGCAAAATGCCGGAAGAGGGCGCGAAGACCGCCAATGGCAATCCAGCCCGATGAGTTCGCTCACCTTTTCTTTGCTTTTCAGACCTAATCAGGCGGAATTGGATAATATCTCCCGGTTTACTGCTTTGGGAGCGCTCTCCTTAGTTGATCTTTTGGAGCATGAATATCAAATCAAAGCTCAGGTCAAATGGCCCAATGATGTATTAATTGACAGCAAGAAAATTAGCGGTGTTTTACTCGAAACTATTTGGAGCGGATCTCAGCCTGAGGCTTTGGTTTTGGGGATTGGAGTTAATCTCAAAAATTCCGCTTTCGGAAATGAAAACGAATTACGTTTTCCGGCAAGCAGTTTGGAAGCAGCCGGGATAGTTGTTGAAGACCTTTCGCAATTCCTCGAAAAGCTGATTGAAAAAATCAATATGCGCCGAAAACTTCTTGGCAGTCAGAAGTTTATTGACGATTGGAATGCATCGCTTGCGTTCAAGGGCGTTTTTATGCCAATTAAACAATATCAGGGCAAAACGGAAATGCTTTGCCCTGAATCAATCAACCCTGATGGCTCGCTAAATACGAGGGATCAAGCCGGTATGCTGCGGATTATTCAATCGGCAGAGTTTTCAGCACCGCTCTAATCTTCGTCTTCCGAAGAATCGTCTTCCTCTGTTTCTTCTTGATCAAGTTCTTCAATTTCTGCGGCTTCTTCGACTTCAGCAGCCTCGTTTTCGGGCATCTTGATTGCGTTTTCGGCCGTCTCTTCGGCTAAAGCTTGTTCGCGAGCTTTGATGGCAGACTCAACTTCTTCAGATGAAACACGAACCATAGCAGCCAAGCCGTCGCCTTCGTCAATATCCATAATGCGAACGCCCTGGGTTGAGCGACCCTGAATGGAGATATCGGAAACTTTGGTGCGCAGAACAATGCCGTTTTTAGTAATTGTCGTGATGTCTTCGCCGTCTAAAACGACCATTGCCTGCGCAATATCGCCAATTTCGGGTCGGGCTTCCTGGCTGATGGTAGTTACGCCAAGCGTTCCGCGAGACTTCGCCAAATATTCATCCAGAATCGTCCGTTTGCCCTGCCCCTTATCGGTAATGACCAGCAGATAGCCGTTTTCTTCAACCACATCCATCGAAACAACTTTGTCATCACCGCGCAGATGAAGACCGCTGACGCCCATGGTTGTGCGTCCGGTTGGACGAACTTCTTTTTCATCAAAACGCAAGGCTTTACCCTGGCGGCTAACCATAATCAAATCGTTCTTTCCGCTGGTGAGGCGAACCCAACCGAGTTCGTCGCCATCGTTGAGGCGGATGGCAATCAAGCCGGAAGGACGCACGCTGGCAAAGTCCGAGAGCGGCACGCGTTTAATGCGCCCCAAACGGGTTGCCATGGCACAGTAGCTGGCATCGTTAAAGCTTTTAACGGGAAGC
>CAYVOY010000200.1:0-2891 GCA_964453395.1 uncultured Anaerolineaceae bacterium | reverse complement strand
GTTTGTTCAAAGCCCTCGATTGGGATCTTCTTCTCCAATCGCCAAAATTGACCGCTGATGCAACCAATTGCGGAGCCTACGGTCACAATTTCAAGCTGGTTAAGCCGGAAGATGCTGCCGCAGTAAATCAAATTTCGCTCAAATGCCACTACCATTTTTCAAATGGTGCCATTGCATCTTTGGTCTGTTCACCGCTTGCCGAAGAAGCCGGAGATGCCAGGCTCTACCTCGAAATGGATTCATCCACCCCCAACCTGCCCCAAACTGGCGAAAGCTTCAGCGCCAGCCTCCCGCCTGAAAATATTATCTTTTTCAAAGATTAAACAGCGAGCAATTTTCAAATCAGTGCAAAACATGAATTGCTTTTTGTCATACTTTTTTCCACATTTCCAAATTCCTATGTATAATTACAAAAAGAAACCTCAAGGAGATTTTAAAAATGCAAACCTTTCTACATGGCCGTGACCTAATCGGCGATTTGGATTTTTCCAAAGAAGAAGTTGAAACTGTCTTAGACGTTGCCTGGGATTTAAAACGTAAGCGCGCTCTCGGCGAGCCGCATGCCTACCTGCGCGACAAAGTTTTAGCCATGCTGTTCTTCTTTAGCAGCACCCGTACGCGTGGCTCTTTTGAAGCCGGTATCGCCCAGCTTGGTGGGCATGGCGCTTTCATTGATAGCAAAACCACTCAAATTTCCCACGGCGACACTGCCAAAGAAATCGGTGAAATTTATGGTCGTTATTTTGACGGCATCGCCATTCGCCACTGCGATTGGGGAGACGGAAATGGCTATCTTAACGAAGTCGCCAAAAATTGCCGCGTTCCAGTCCTTAACATGCAATGTGATGTCTATCACCCCTTCCAATGTTTGGCAGATTTGATGACCATCATGGAGAAAAAAGGCCGCGACCTCAAGAAAAAGAAGATTGTTGTTTCCTGGGCTTATGCCGCTTCTTACCTCAAACCAATTTCCGTTCCCCAATCTCTGATTCTTCAGATGCCCCGTTTCGGCATGGACGTTACTTTGGCTTATCCGAAAGAATTCCCCCTGATGCCCGAAATCGAACAACAGGCAGCCGACGAAGCTAAAAGACACGGAACTTCTTTCGAAATCGTTCATGATATGGACGAAGCCATGCACGATGCCGACGTGATTTATGCCAAGAGCTGGGGTCCCTTGTTGACCACCGATGACCCTGTGAAAGGCAAAGAATTGCAAGATTCCTACACCGATTGGATCATGAACCAACGCCGCCTCGAACTGGCAAAATCCGATGCGATTTACATGCATCCCTTACCCGCCGACCGCGAAATCGAAGTTACTAATGAAGTTATCGACGGTCCAAACTCTGTCGTTTACGACGAAGCCGAAAATCGCCTCCATGCCCAAAAAGCCGTCATGGCTTTGACCATGGGATAGATTTTTGAATCTTAGATTCCATAAGCGGGAAGTTTTTCACTTCCCGCTTTTTGTTTCAACAATTTGTTTTAGGCATGTGATGGCATAGAGTGGAATATTAATCAGCCAATCTTCTTCGTGATAATTGGAAAGCGAAGTGCGAACCGCAATTTGAGGTTTGAATTTTTCAACATAAGCCTTCAAACTCTTAGCTCGCAAGTTTTCTTCAGCTTTGACTTCAATTGGCACGACCTCTCCTGAAATTTGAACCACAAAATCAACTTCCCCGGTAGAACGCTCGGCTGAATAATAAAAGGGCTCGATTTTTAGCTCGGAAATCAATTCAGACAAAACATACTGCTCGGTCAAACTGCCTTTGAATTCTTCGAAAATACTTGAACCTTCAACGATGGATTTAACATCCAAATTCACCATCGCCGATAAAAGCCCAACATCATGGACATAGAGTTTGAAAGCCTGCAAATCAGCATAAGCTTTTATAGGCAACCCCGGTTTGCTTATCCGCCGAACCCGATAAGCCAAACCGCAATCAACCAGCCATTGAATGGCATCTTCATAATCTTTAGATCGTGCTCCACTTCGGATATTGCCAAAGACAAATTTTTTATTCTCTTTTCCTAATTGAGAAGGGATGGACTCATAAACCAGGCGCAAACGCTCAGACAAAATGCCGCTCGTGTGTTTTGATAAATCATATTCATACAGCTGGATAATGTTGTTTTGAATTCTTCGGACTTCATCAAAATTTCGATCGTCCAGAAAAGCTTGAACTGCCTGAGGCATACCGCCAATATAGAAATATTCTTTAAGAAGTCGCTCGAACTTATCCCGAAAAATACCAATCGTCTCAAAATCAGCCTTTCGAACCAAATCAGCAAAGCGGCTCTCTCCAATCGCATCCAAAAACTCCAGGAAACTCAAAGGGTAGAGGCGCATTAATTCAATTTTTCCGACTGGGAAAGAAACGCCCTCATGCAAAGCCACCCCCAAAAGAGAACCGGCAGCAACAATCGCCAATTCGGGTCGGTTTTCCTGGAAATATTTAAGTGATTGAATCGCCAGGGGGATTTCTTGAATCTTATCAAAAATGATCAAAGTGTTTTCATCAATTCGAGTGTTCGAAATGAGCTGGAGCGTGTTTAATATCCGTTCAACATCAAAATCCAATTCGAAGGTTTCGCGAAGCTGAGGGTTTTGATCCATCGAAAAATAAACGACTTGATTGAAATTTTCTTCTCCAAATTTTTTCATAAGCCAGGTTTTGCCTACTTGACGCGCGCCAAGGATCAAAAGGGGCATCCTGCCCTTTCGCTCTTTCCATTCAATCAACTCTTGCATCGCATTTCGCTTCATAAGCCAACTCCTGAGGACTAATCACACTTTTACGTCCGTATTAATGCAGTATATCACACTTTTACGTCCGTAAAAATACGTTTTGTTACACTTTTACGGACGTAATATTGTTGCAAGT
>CAYVOY010000199.1:0-2903 GCA_964453395.1 uncultured Anaerolineaceae bacterium | reverse complement strand
AAATTGGGCTTGGCGAAGCTGGGATAAATTTTCTTCTGAAGATTTTATAAAATCTTATTCTTTGAAAGCAAATATTGCTACTTTAGACGTCGGAGTCCGCAACTTAAGCGGACTTTGTCCTGTCTACAGACTTACAAGATATCAGGCATATCAAAGAAGTTTAGAGTAAAAATTGTGCCTACGCCTTCTTCACTGGATACTTTAATACTTCCACCAACGCGATTCACTAAAGTTTGAACAAAAGCCAAGCCTAAACCTGAACCACCGGTATTCCTTGACCTGGATTGATCAACCCGATAGAAGCGGTCAAAAATATAAGGAAGGTGTTCCTTTGATATGCCAATGCCATTGTCCTCAATGAAAATTTGGCAACCGTTTTCGATTGATGAAGCACGTATGTCCACCATGCCGCCAGGATGGTTATATTTAATCGCATTCTCAATTAAGTTTGTAAGGACCGATTGTATAATAAAAGGCTCCGAGAGCAGGGTGAGATTTGGTTCTGTCTGAGTGTGAATTGTTACATTATAAGATTCAGCGATTGGTTTGAGCAAATCAACACAATTATCAATGAGAGCGTTCAAAGGAATTGGTATTGGCGACAGGTTTTCCTGATTTTCCATGATGCAATCAATTTGATCGAGCAAGCTTTCTAATCTTTTCGTTGAAATTTCGATATTGTTGAGTGTTTCCATCAAATCTTGTTGATCATCGGGTACGTCGAAGTTAACCGTATCAAGGTTAATCCGAATAGCCGCTACCGGTGTCCGGAGTTCATGAGAAGCATTCATCACATAGTCGTTTTGTCTTTTTATGAGGTCTTCAAATTTCTCCATCCGCCCCCGGATTGCGTTTTGAAGGGCAGATGCTTCGAAGCTCAACGAGCTTGAGCCTGCTTCTTGAAAAGATTCAATACTTTCTGAATCCGTAATTTTTTGACTTAGCTCTACGAGTGGTCGGGAAAGAAAACCACTGACCCATAAGGTAAAGACCACAGCAATAATCAAGGTTACAAACAAAATCGCAGCAAAAACCCAGGATAATTGATTAATCGTGTCCTTGACAGCCTCAGATTGAAAGGTCTCTAATTCAGAGTCTTCTACAAATGATGTAATATTCGGTTCATCGAAAGATATGGGTAAGTCCGGTAACGAAGGGTCGACCGGTTCAAGCAAAAATACTGCGGGCTGGTTATCTAAAACCATTTTTGAAACTACATTGAGGGATATGAGAATTGCAGAACCAAGCAAGACAATCAAGCCAACAACAAGAATGAAGATGGAAGACCGAATAGAAAGGCGGGGAAATATTTTGCGATTTGTCATTTAACAAACTCCTGTAGGATTGACTTAGTTTATCATTCAGGGTGTAAAGAACATGTTAAGAAAAAAGAATTCAGTTTTTGATTTTGTTGAGGGAATATCCCTGATTGGTAGCAGTTTGAATTTCCACTCCCTTTAACCCGGCTTCTTTCAATTTCATCCGAAGATTGCAAATGTGGGTTCGGATAGCATTAGAAAAAAGAGCATCATCTTCACCCCAAACCTGATTAATCAAGTCGGTTTGATCGATAATTTCTTCAGGATGATATAAAAGATAGCTCAAAATCATATATTCTTTAGAGGTGAGATTCAAAAAACAATCGTTCACGTAAGTTTGACGTGTACTTGTGTTCATTTTTAAATTTCCATACTCAAGCACAGCACTTGTTTGGTCTAAACCGCGCCTTAAAACAGCCCTGATGCGTGCAAGCAGGGTTTTTAGATGAAAAGGTTTAGTGAGGTAGTCGTCTGCACCAGCATCCAATCCAATAATCACCTCTTCCATTTCTTTCCTTGCAGAAGTAATAATAATTCGGGTTTTTGGTAGCATTGATTTTAATTCTTTACAGAGTAACAGCCCGTCTTTATCAGGGAGGTTTAAATCAAGCAAAATTAAATCATATGGATAGGACTCAGACTGAAAAAGCCCTTCCTTAGCGTTTTTAGCTAAATCAACAATATAACCCTCTTTGCTTAAGCCTTTCACCAAAGCGCGTGAAAAAATCAAATCATCTTCTATTAAAAGTAGCCGCATAAGTCTCCTGCTTTCTGAAATGCTCGATACAAAAAATTATATCATCTCCTCATTTACTCAAAATTGGCGAAACACAAAACCAAAAACTTAACATGTTCTTTATATCTAATTTTGTAGAATCAAAGAAGTCCTAATCAGATTAAGCAATCTGACTGATAAAAGGAAGCAATGTGTTGCTTTAAAGTGTTTTAGTATTTACAAGGAGAAATTGAAATGAAAAAACAAAAAATGTTGAAGATGATATCGATGTTTTTGGTATTTGTTGCATTATTTGGCATTACTAGTAGTGCACAGAGCCAGGCTTTTTCCGGATCCGAGAGGCTGGACGAAGCACTCCATCAATACGAAATAGCAATCACCTCTGATGATACTGGTCGATTCGAAAGGCTTGACGAAGCTGTTTCATCCTCAATTGAAGAGCGAAAAGCATTCTACGCTGAATATTTTCAGCAGGGTTTGCACTCGGAATTGCTGAAAATTGAGTCAAGCTTTGAGTTAGAAAGTATTGAGCAACTTGAAAAAAATCTCTTTCAGGTTCGGGAAGAGGTTGTATTAACAGCCAAACCAATTTTGCAAGTGGCTAAGGATTACCCTGTCTATCAAGCGACACTCTTAGCGGCTGAGATGATGGAAGATGTTGGCAAAGCGAAATATCTACAATCGAATGCCAGAGATATTCTGCATTCGGTTGAAGAATCGATATTGTCGGGAACTTTCCAGATTACAATTATCAACAACCATTTAATCCGTTTGGATTCCGATATGAAGCAAATCATTGCGGATGAGTTTACAAGCAAGTCGAATGATGACGCTGGCACAGATACTGT
>CAYVOY010000198.1:0-2911 GCA_964453395.1 uncultured Anaerolineaceae bacterium | reverse complement strand
GGCCATCGAAATAAAACTCCTGACCGAATCGCTGCGCTGAGAAAGTTTTAAACCAAAACGTCTACTGTATCCGGTTATTTTCTACCCCCCCTCAAAAGCTTAACAAAGCTAAATTTGTGTCGATTTACATTAACCTTAAAACAAAAGTTATGAGAATTGACACAAAAATGTGTTTGCTCCTGGGAACAATGCTCCTTGGAGGAACAATGATCAGAGCACAGGTCCTTGAAGTTGAAACAACAAGACTGGCAGCTGAAAGAAGAATGACCGAAATCAAAAAGCTGGTCGATTTGTCGTCTGCGCAGGAATCAGAATTTAAGCAACTCTGCATGACTTATCAGCTCCAACTAGATTCCGCTTTGTATTTTGAAGACGACCCCATAAGCTATGTAAACAAAATCAACAAAGCCGAAAAAGAGTTCACACAAACCTTCTACACCATTCTTACAGACAAGCAAACAACGCAATACGCCTACAACAAAGGCTATGCAGATGTTAAGAGAAAAACAGCAGACAAATTAAATCTTTTGCGGGAAACGGGAGCTTACAACGAAGCAGAACTCAAGAAAATAGAAGAACAAATCTTCAATTATCTGATGCTCGAAAAAGTAGTTTACATGCGTGACAAGCACGATGTTAGCAAACAAAAAGAAAACATCCATCGCCTAAAAGCCATTCAGCCCCCATACCTAAAAGCCGCAGAATCCCATCGTAAGCTCAAACACAACGGCCGCACCAACAAAGGCAAAGTTAAGTGGGAAAAATATATCAGGAAGGACTGGGTGTAGAAATTGACAAAGAAAAAGCCGTTATGTGCTACGACAGAGCCCACCAATTAGGTTCACTTCATGGAACAAGCAACTTCATCAGAGCCTTACGCAAGGGCGATGGCACATCCAGAAACTACGAACTCGCCTTCCACCTGGCGCGTGAGGCCGCCGAAAAAGGCCATCCAACAGCCTGTTATCAAGCCGGAGAGATGGCACTGAAAGGACTTGGAACCCAGTTAGATTATCAGAAAGCCCGCAATTTGTTTGAGAAAGGCGCGGCCCTGGGAAACAAAGAATGCATCTACATGCTGGGGGTAATACACCTAAAAGGCTATGGAACGGAACCAGACACCCAAAAAAGCAAAGAGCATTTCCTAAAAGCAATGCATAAAGGACATGGATGGGTGGAAGACCTCATAGAAAATAACGAATTTTCAAAAGAAGAGGCCAAACACCAAAAAAGGCAGCGTAAACTAAAAAGTGGATCAACTTCTAAATTAGACACACTTGTAAATTTTGAGAACAATGCGAAAGCAGAAGAGCTGGAAGGTGACTGGGCAGGGAAATTCTATGCCTATGATTGGGCAGGGAAAACCTTGGATCAAGAGGAACCCATTCAGATATCAGCCCAATCTGCGGGAGAAGAACTTTGGCTTACCTGGAGCTTTGGTCAACAGGCGCAATTCAGATTAAAAATGATCAAAGACAAAAACAGCTGGAAGGTGGAAGAGATGATTCCATTGAACCCCAACGCAAAGCCAGGCTTTGATTTCCGCCAACTGCGCCTGACCCTCCAATCCGAAAATGATCAAAAGATTTTATATGGAAATGCCCTGAGGTACTCCAACCATACAGGAGATCGGATGCCTCCCTCGGCCTTTGCCTTACAACCAGCCAACGTTGCCGAAATACAAGACACCAGACTCTTAACCCTTTACCCCAACCCCTTCGACAACGAATTCCGCTTACAAAT
Organism: uncultured Anaerolineaceae bacterium; assembly: GCA_964453395.1. Taxonomy (GTDB): domain Bacteria; phylum Chloroflexota; class Anaerolineae; order Anaerolineales; family Anaerolineaceae; genus Mesolinea. Next base: position 1,168 of record CAYVOY010000198.1, on the reverse strand, counting down.
AAAACTCAATAGCGAAGAAGTACTCACTCTTGAAGTCTTTGATGCCAAAGAAAGAAGCGTCTATAAACAGGCACCCATGCTATTCAAGAAAGGCACGCACGACGTCCCAATAAAATTAGAAGGCGGAACACCCGGTGCATATTTTGTCCATGTCACCGGCAGCACCATTTCAGAATCAGAAGTCATCATTAAAAAGGGTGCTGCGTTATGAGAAGTTTTCAAAGAAAATTTCGAAAGTTACAACGCAGCGTTGTAACTTCGCTTGTGCTTCTCCTTTGTCTCGGCACAGCTCAGGCCAACTGGTATGATTTCATCGAGGACACCTATGGAGACTACGATATAGAAATCAATGAGTGGGAGTCTTTTGAAGACTTTGACGATTTCGGATCTGACGATGCCGTAGCCGCCTTTTACGATGCCCTGTCTGCTATTTACTACGAGGACAGCAATGATTCGGATTATGCCTGGAACGGATATATTCCTACAGCCACGATCTATGGGTCATCGGGATCCTCGGATACGGACAGCTCCCAAAACGACAATTCCGCTAACGATGGCTTTGACACAGAAGAAGAGGATGATGATTGCAATGACCCCTGTCTTTGCTATGGCGATTGTGATGAGGAACCAAGTGACTCATCCAATCCCCCAACGACTGATAATAATCCAAAGCCTAAAGAAAACCTTTGGCAGCGAATCTTGAATTTATTCAAGAAAGGGAGCCGACTAAATGCGAACGACCAGAAAAAATTGGAGGACGCCTATAAAAAAATGAGAGAAGAATGCATTTATGAGTATATTGACAACTATCTTCAAAGTCAAAACGTTTCATTAGGCTCAATATACATAGCCGATCCGGGTTGGATGGGACAGGCAGCAGTTACCAATTCAGGGGATTTAAAGTTTGCAGACAGCAATGAAATTACTGCTGAAGCCCTGAAGCACGAATGGTTTCACCTGTACCAAAAGGAATACCATAGTTTATCCAGCTATACTGAGCCAGGGATGATGGAATGGGAACAAGCTTTATTTCGGGACATACTTATGTACATAAAAGCTGGTGGGAACACAGAGTCTATTGCTTATAACTGGGCGTGTTCTCGAACAGGAAAGGAAGGTTACAGAATAGAATATTTAGATTGGTTGTCAACATTAACCAACAAAGTGA
>CAYVOY010000197.1:0-2912 GCA_964453395.1 uncultured Anaerolineaceae bacterium | reverse complement strand
ATGATTAAGACAAGGAACTTAACGAAAATATTCAAAATCGGGAAAAAGGGGAAAGACGAGCTGACAGCTGTCGATGCTTTGAACCTCGAGGTTTACCGTGGCGAGGTTTTTGGCTTTTTGGGACCTAACGGCGCCGGCAAAACTACCACAGTTCGCATGTTAACCGGTCTGATTCGCCCATCTTCCGGCTCGGCTCAGGTGGCGGGTTTTGAACTGGGCAAGGATGACACTCAAATTCGGAGGAATGTTGGCTTTTTGACTGAATCACCCGGCATGTACGAACGGCTGACTGCTGAAAAGAATCTTACAATTTTCGCCGAGCTCTACGACGTTCCGGATGTGGAAGCTTCGGTCAATAAATACCTGAGCATGCTTGGACTTTGGGAAAGAAGGCATGATTCGGTAGGCAGTTTTTCGAAGGGCATGCGCCAAAAACTGGCGGTTGCCCGCGCTTTGATTCACGAACCCAAAATTCTGTTTTTGGACGAACCAACCACCGGACTCGACCCGGAGGCAGCCAAAACCGTTCGTGGTTTTATCGAAGAATTGAAAACCGAAGGGCGGACGATTTTCATGACCACCCACAATCTTGACGAGGCGGAGAAACTTTGCGATCGGGTTGGCATTTTTCAGGGCAAGCTCCTCTCGCTGGACAGTCCGACAAAATTGCGTGAAACTTTGTTTGGTCGGAAGGTTGTTTTCCACCTAAAAGAAATGAAGGATGGCTTTGTTGAGCAACTTAGCACTATTCCTGAACTTGGTAAGCTTGAAGTGGTTGATAACAAGTTGATTGTTTCAATGAAAAATCCCGAAGAAAGCAATCCGCTGATTATCAAAAAGTTGGTTGAAAGCGGTGCAGAAGTGCAATTTGTCGGTGAAATTCGACACAGTTTAGAGCAGGTTTATTTGGAAATGGTCAACAACAGTCAAAGGGGGCAAGCATGAAACACATTCGAACTATCATCAACAAAGAATGGTCAGAAGTCTTCAAAAACCGTTGGGTCATTGCAACAATGACGCTTGTGCCGCTGCTTTTCACGGCAATGCCTCTGGTGATGCTGGCAACAACCGGCACCAGTACCCCAGGCGGGGCAGAAATGAGCGGTTTACCGGGCGATCTCTCGGCAAGCTGTCCCGGAATGAACGCGGGGGAGTGCATCCAGGTTTATGTTTTAAATCAATTTATGCTCTTATTCATGCTGCTGCCGCTAATGATTCCGACCACAATTGCCGCATATAGCATTGTGGGCGAAAAAACGACCCGAAGCCTTGAACCGCTTTTGGCAACCCCGATTACGACTGTGGAGCTGCTTGCCGGTAAAGGTTTGGCTGCGGTTATCCCTGGTATTCTAATCAGCTATGGCGCTTTTGGCATTTTTGTGCTTGGCTGTTTATTGCTCGGCTTAACACCGGCAGTCATGGGCTATATTTTGAGCCCAACCTGGTTGCTTGGCATCTTAGCTTTGGGCCCGCTTTTATCGGTGATCTCAGCTATCTTTGCGATTTACATTTCTTCACGGGTTAGCGATCCCAGAGTTGCCGAACAGCTTTCCGGCATGGTGATTATGCCCTTGTTGATGGTGATGTTTGCGGTCATGGCAGGGAAGTTGGTTTTGAATATCAATTTTATGTTGATTGCCATTCTTGTCTGTGCAATTGCAGCCGTTGGCATGCTCTATTTAGGCACGCTGATCTTCGACCGCGAAAATATTTTAACAAAATGGAAATGATGCTATGAAAAATAGAAGACTTTGGCTTGGAATTTTGCTAATCACACTGCTTGGTTTGAGCTTTAGCTCTGTTTTTGCGCAAGATGGTTCGCAGTTTGGGCTTCGTTTGCGTCGGGATTGGGGCTATGGCGCCGGTGCGGATATCCAGGGACGAGTTACTCTCTCCCTTTCCGGCGAGACAGGGACGCTAAGCAAGGTGGTTTTCTATATGGACGATGCTGTCATGGCAGAAGTGAGCGAAGCGCCTTTCAGCTTTTCGTTTTCAACTGACGATTACCCTTCCGGTTTGCGAAGGATGAGCGCAATAGTTTTCACCTCGGATGAATCAAGCCAGGAAGTCGCACCAATCACTTACAATTTTTTGAGCAAAGACGCAGCGAGTTCCGCCTCAACCAAAATCATGGTTCTGGTGATTGGGCTAATCCTGGTTTCGCTGGCTGTAAGCGTGTTCATCTCGAGCAGAAACAAGGGTTCAGAGACGGCAAACGGTGGAATGAACGGTTTGGCGGTCTGTCAGCGATGCGGCAAAACGTTTCCGCGTTCAATTTTGGGTCTGAACGTGGTGGTTGGTAAATTTGAACGCTGCCCACATTGCGGAAAATGGCAACTCACCCGTCGTGCAAGTCCCGCAGAAATTGAACTTGCCGATTCGCGCAATAAACCGAAAACCGAGACCTTGCCGGAAGCGAAAGCTGAAAAAGACGAGTTGGAAGATAGTAAATTTATCGATTCTTAGGCGTTACGAGAACAAAGAGCTTAAGCCTGGCATGATACGATAAAAGCAGTCATAATAAACTTTTGATTGAGAAAAGGAGTTGACAATGTCAGACAAAAGCTTAAAAATTGCATTTTTGGTCGCTGAAGGGGTGGAAGATTTGGAGTATTATGCTGTGGCAATCCGTTTGCAAGAAGAGGGTTATGAAGTTCTAACCGCGGCTTTAGATTTAAAGACGCTAAGAGGGAAGAATGGACTGGAGATTAAGCCAGACTGCCTGATTTCGGACTTGAAGGCTGAGGAGCTCTATGCGCTGGTTTTGCCGGGTGGTTGGGCGCCGGACAAGCTGCGCCGTTATGCTGAAGTGAACGATTTGGTTGCACAGGTGAATGCTCAGGGCAAGGTTATCGGCATAATCTGCCACGGAGGCTTGATTGCTATTTCTGCGAAAATCGTTGCCGGAAAGA
>CAYVOY010000196.1:0-2914 GCA_964453395.1 uncultured Anaerolineaceae bacterium | reverse complement strand
CCTGGGCCTTCACTTTGCCGCTTTTGGTGCTCTTGATGGCGGGCTTGGGCTTGGGCTTAGGCATTATTGTTTCTTCCTTGACAACGAAATATCGAGACTTGCAAAATTTGGTCTCTTTTGGCGTGAACCTTTTGATGTATCTGACACCGGTAATTTATCCCGTTTCCAGCATTCCTCAACAGTGGCGATTTTTAGCAGACTGGAATCCCGTTACTCCCATAATTGAAACATTTCGAATGGGATTTTTGGGAGCCGGAGATACGAGTTGGATGCGTTTGGGCTATAGTGCCCTTTTCACAATCGTAATTTTATTTATCGGAATCGTAATTTTTAATCGTGTGGAAAAAACCTTTATTGACACCGTGTAAAAAGTGGACAAAGAAAAAGCCAGTTCCAATCAATTAACAAAAAAATCTAATAGGAAAACCATCGTTGTCGTTATTTCAGTGATAGTTTTGCTTGCCTGCCTATGGTGTTTGATATCCTCAAAGGGTTTTCGCTCTGCTTTTGCAAACAATCGTTGGTCTTTGACGTTTGTGGAGGAAAGCAAGAATGCCAATTTTTCATTCGACGATATTGCAACGCCTCCTTCCGGACATGCTGCTGGCGGGCTCTGGCTCGCTCATCAAGCCCTCAAAGAGGGTGATGATGAGAAGGCATTGGTCTTCCTGAATGATTTGGCGGATGCCGGTGATGAATTAGCTCTCGATACGCAAGCGAAAATATTCTTTAACCAAAAGCGGTATGAAGAAGCGCTTGAAATTTGGATAGAAACCAAGAATTCGCGCAGCTTAGAAGTTGCAAGAGGGCGATTTATCGAATTAGAACTGCCCGAACTGCAATATCGAGCCGATGAAGCGCTCTACGGAATACGCCCTGAAGAATATGCCACCTGGTATGCACATTCTTTGAATGCCAATGGGGAGCTTGAGGCAGCGATGGAACTGCTAGAAGACAGCATCCAGAAATACCCAAACAGCGACCAGAAATCGACCTGGTATCGCCTTATAGCTGATTTCTATCGCGATCAGAAAGATTGGGTAAACGCAGAAATTTATTACCAGCAAGCTCTTTCAACAATGCCGGTGGACAGCAAGGCTGAACACAACCTTGAAGCGATGTATAAACTCAAAAAAGACGAATTGAATCGTGATGGAAACTGACCCTTCGATACAGGAAAAGAAAACTAATTTGCGTAAGATTGCGCACCTGATTCGCTATCTGTTTTTGGCTGTTTTGGTCGCTCTTTATGCATGGCTGATGATCAGTGATTCAATTCCGCTTCTCGGTCTTGCAATTTTGGCTGTTCTGGCGCTTGCCTATCGGCTCTTTGGTGGAAGATTTGGCATTCCCAGTCAGCTTGATTTTCAGGTCTTAATGCTTTTAGGCATAGCCGGTTTGAGTTTAGCTTGGGTGGGCAACCGCGAGCTCGCCTTGCCAAAATTTTATGGGCTTTTGCTTGGCGTGCTTTCTTTTTATTTCATTCTAAGTTTGGTCAAACACAAATCGGCTTTGCGATTACCGGTTTTGGCTTTAATTGTGATGGCGCTTGTGCTTTCAGTTTTTGGCTTGATCAGCAATCCGGCGCTGCTTCGGCTGGATTTTGTGCGGAGTTTACTTGCGCCATTTCCCCAATTGCAAAATTTTCTCTCGGCCGGTGGTGGGGAATTGATTAATCCCAATAGCCTTGCCGGGGCGATCAGCTTCTTTCCGCCACTTTTTGTGAGTTTGCTTTGGGATAATGACAGCTACTATAAAGCCTTTTTGAGAGCTACAGAAGCCAAGAAAAGGAAGAGTAGCTATAAAACACTGCTTGGTTTCGCCCTCTTTTTAACGCTTCTGGTTTTATTGCTAAGCGGCTCGCGAGGAGCGATCCTGGGCACTTTTGCCGGAATCTTGCTCGTGGCTTGCATTCGCGACAAACGCATTTTCAAAGTTAGCTTGATTTTGCTTGGCCTAGGCTTGATTGTGGGCGGATTTTTCTTCCGTAATGAAATTGTGCAGCTTGTCAGTTCAAATGATATCAATGCTGACCTGCCAACTTTGCAGTATCGCTCGGAGATTTGGAATTATTCCCTCAGGTTGATTCGGGACTTCCCAATTACAGGGGTTGGTTTGGATAATTTTGATACGGTTTTGCGTGGGCTCTATTTTCACCAAACGGATGTATTCCGGGTGCGCTACATAGCCCATTCGCATAACACATTCTTGGCAGTGGCGGTTGAATTAGGCTTGCCCGCTTTGATACTTTTTAGTTCGTTAATCGGTTCATTTTTTGCGATGGCAATCTACAATTGGAAGCATTCCGGCTCATTGCGTCGAGTGATCAGCTTAGGTTTGGCGGCTGGTATGCTGGCTTTCTTGATTTTTGGTGTGATGGACGCTTTTACGCTTGGCAAGAACCTGGGGATATTTTTCTGGATTTATTTGGGCTTAATGGCTGCGGTTCACAGTTTGAACTTCACTGATCAAAAGCGAAAAGCAAGAGCTCAAATAAGTTGGGCGAAAGCTTTTGGGCATGCGGGGATTTGGCTCGGTTTGTGGGCGGTTGGCGTTTTGCTGAGCGTGTCTTTGGTTAATTTTAATACGCTGCTTGCCGTTCTTTTAGCAATCCTTCTTGGCCTGCTGCTTGGCATTGTGATGATTAACCGTTGGAATAAAATACTGTTACCCGATGAAGGAGGAAAGCTTTGATGAAGGTGGAAAAAATGCTCAAGGACTTGCTTCGTCCGATTGTTCGACCAATCAAAACAAAGTATGAAGAGTTATGGAGCAAACCAATTCTTGATAAAGCAGCTGGCGAGCTGAAAGCCTTTGATATACTGGAAGCACCCTATATCATCGTTGCTGTTCCCAGTTGTTTATGCGAGTTGGAGCTGTGTTTACGGCATATTCCGGAACAACAAAATCTGTT
>CAYVOY010000195.1:0-2920 GCA_964453395.1 uncultured Anaerolineaceae bacterium | reverse complement strand
AGCGAATAGTCATCCAGCCAGGATTTTTTATTCTCACAAAATTGCTCAAATTCAGCCCTCAAGCCATTTGCTTCCTGTCGGGTGAAGGCAGCATAAGCGCGGTTTAGCAAGGTCGTTTTCCACTGGATTACCGGACCATAATCGACAAGCTCTTTCGGAAATTCCGGGCGGTCTGCGAGGTCTTCATGTGAAAGCAAGCCATCTTCGAAGAGCAAAAGGGGATTGACCAAAAAAGGATTTCCGGCAAAGGCAGAAAAACACTGATAGGGTGAATCGCCATATCCGGTTGGACCTAAGGGCAAAATTTGCCACATTTGCGTACCGCTGCGGTGCAAAAAATCAAGCCAGCGGTAGGCTTCAGGTCCGAGATCACCAATCCCATCCGGTCCGGGAAGACTGCTTGGGTGGAGCAAAATACCAGATTTTCGATTTGTTTTCATAACATATCCTTGTGAAGGGTCTTGTAAACCTGCATATATTCTTGAGCTGAAGAAGGCCAGGAAAAATCAGCTTTCATTGCATTCAGTTGCATTTTTTGCCAAATTTCCTTGTCTTCAAAGCATTTTAACGCGAAGGTGAGAGCATTTTTTAATCCTTCGCTGTTTTTCTCTTGATAGAGGAAGCCGGTTGCCCTCTCAGGTTGGCTGCTGTAATCAATGATTGAATCAGCCAAACCACCGGTTTCGGTAGCGAGCGGCAGGTTGCCATAACGCATGGCAATCATCTGTGAGAGGCCACAGGGTTCGTATTCTGACGGCATCAGGAAGATATCGCCGGAAGCATAAAGCATCCGAGCGACAGCGTCGTCATATTTGAGAATGCTTGCAATGCGTTTTGGATGCTGCCGGGTCAATTGTTTGGCTTTTTCTTCTAATTCATCACTGCCGGTACCTAAGAGCACAAACTGCCATTCCTTATCCAACAATTCGGGTAAGGCTTCGAGAATGTTGTGAATCCCTTTTTGAGGTGTCAGACGACTGACCACGGTTAGCAGGGGAATCGATTCATCAACTTTAAACTTCAGGGCTTTTTGTAAATCGAGTTTATTTTGCCTTCTATCCGAAAGAGTAGCGGCTGAAAATTGATGAGATATTTGCTTATCTTGACTCGGATCCCATTCTTTTTCATCGAGACCATTCAGGATTCCCATCAGCTTATCCTGATGTTTTTGTAAATAAGACTCCATACCGCAACCAAATTCAGGCGTCAAAATTTCACGGGCATAACCTGGGGAAACCGCAATGATTTTATCGGCAGCAGACAGACCCAAGGGCAAGGGGACAAAACCTGCCCATTCCGGCAAATCTTTATCTTTGCTGGGTGTGAAACCGAGCGAATTCATCGCATTTTGGGAACCCCAGCCGTTGTAGGGCAGGTTGTGAATTGAAAGAATGGTTTTTACATCCTTGAAAAAAGGATCGTTTTTATATTTTGTCTTTAAGGCATAAACTGCCAGAGCAGTGTGCCAGTCATTCGCATGCAAAATGTCGAATTTCCAGCCCAAAAATCTGGCAGCTTCCAGTAATGCCAGCGAAAAACTGGCATATTTCAATCCGTCTAATTCCCAATCACCATTATAGACAGGGGAGTTGTGGTTAATCTCCTCATTGTCAATCAGGTAAATAGGAATGCCATTTAAATCAGTGATAAAAAGTTCACAGTTTAGTTTTTTCCCATTAGTTTCGAAAGAAAAATCTCCGATCTTCTTTCGGGCAGGGTTGGCAGTTTTAACCACAGAATGAAAAGGCATAATACTTCGGATATCAAGTTCCTCGGCAAATTCACCTTTTAGAGCAGTCGGTAAAGCAGAGGCAACATCGCCCAAGCCGCCCACCTTCGCTAAGGGAGCAATTTCAGCACTGGCAAAGAGCACTTTTATTTTTTTCATTCCGTTGGTCATAGTTACCTCAATTTAGCTAAGCTGTCTTTCTACCATCTCCAGATAATCATCAGTTAAGATTTCGGCATCGTGGACGCCTAATTTTTCGTAAAGAGCGCGAATCAATGCAGTTTTTTGGTCTGCGTCTTCACGGCTCCAGGTGCGGCTCTTTATTTCGAGGAAAGTTCCAAGCTCCGGTTTAATCAATTCGTCGAGATTGATATAAAATTCGGTTCCTTCAAATTCAACACGGAAACGGATGCGGTCTTTTTCGACTTCGAGTGAATCGCTTGGTTTGAAATATTCCTTATAAAAACGCAAACTTTGAGTTGCAGGAGCAAAATAGCGGGTTCTGGAAAGCATCACATTTTGAGCATGCTTATTATCTTCGTCGAATCTCTCACCGATTAAGGTCAGGCGAGAGCGAACGCTTTCAATCTTGCCTTTTTTGTCAATCAGCTCATCCTCGCGATAGCGCAAACGGCCTTGTTTCTCGTCCTCAAAGCTAAAATAGGTGTCATATTCATGATAATGACGCTTGCTGAGGACTTGGATGCCTTGTTCGCTAATCGCGTCGATAATCGCTTGTCTGTCCTTGACCATAACTTTTGCCTGGACTTCAAAGCTTTCTTCTTCAGCTGCACCGCCGATTGCAATCAGTTTCGAATGGACCGATTCTTCACGTCCGCGCAAGAATTGGTCAATCTCATCAGCAACTTTTTGGGATTGAGAAATAACTTCGGCTTCATCGATGGTATGAAGTTCACGATTGGTCATTAGCCATTTTCCGTTTACCATGACGTCGGTAACATCGGTTGATTTTGCAGCGTAAATGATTCGGGCATAGACAGCATCCGGTTCGCGGTGGAAGTGCGGTTGGTTATGCACGGGGCTGATATCAACCAAAATCAGATCAGCTCGTTTGCCGGCTTCCAAACTACCGGTTATATGATCCATATGAATAGCCTGTGCACCAATTCTGGTTGCCATTGCCAAAACTTGTTTGGCAGGTAATGCGGTTGGGTCTTCGGCGGTTGATTT
>CAYVOY010000194.1:0-2996 GCA_964453395.1 uncultured Anaerolineaceae bacterium | reverse complement strand
AGTGTTGAAACCGATGTGATCTTCTTCGCCAATCTCGCTTTTGGAATAAGGACGAGGGACTTTCCAGTTGCGCTTTCCACCGGCACCCCAAGAGAGGGGGTGGTTGAAGGTTTGCGAGCTGACCGCTATATGGAGGTTGGAAACAAAGTCCAGAGAGCGACGTTGTTTGACCAAATTGAGCACTTTTTTGAGGAAGGAGAGATCCCAATAATCTCCACCCGGTTGCAGAGGAGGGAAGATAGGCGTCAAGCCGTTCTGCTCTGCAGCCCGTACGAAGGGAAGATAACGATCGAGAAAACGCTCAACCAAATCTCCTTGCGACCAGGTATCGTGCAGCCAGCTTGATTTCATGTTTGGACGATCGAAGAAAATCACATACTTAACGCCCCAACGCGCATAAGAACTGAGCAGAATGCGCAAGTCTTCCGGGCGATAATCCGAATTTACCGGAATATCAAAATGAATTATCGGTTGAACATCCGAATCAAGCAAACCGGTGATAAATTCTTCGGGGATAGCATAGTTGGGACTGGCTTTCAAAACCAACCAGCCCGCCTGAAGCGATTCAAGCTCAGGCTGCCAAAGTGCTAAATCCCGGCTTTGGTAGTGATTTAAATCTTGAAAATAGTGAAATCCAATTTTCTTTTCCATAATTTTTTCCTCTTTCTTACGTTCTTTATTGTGCAAGGATTGTGCCAGTTCAAACCTGCTATAATTGCGGAATGATTTTGATTAGCGGCAGCACGGGATTTATTGGCAGGAAATTGGTCGAGAAGCTTGAAATGCATTCACTGCCTTATCGCTTGTTGCTCTCTCCCGGCAGTGGAAGCGGGGAATTGCCTACCGGTAAAAGTTATGATGTCGTGATGAGTTCACTTGATGACAGCGGAAGCTTACGGGCTGCGTTTAATCAGGTTGATACTGTTTTTCATTTAGCCGGGGTGGAAGCGCAAGGCTTAAAAGCGGATTTGACTCAATTTGAAATCCTAAATTTAGAGCGTTTAACCGAAATTGCCAGGCAAGCTGGTGTTTCACGGTTTTACTACATCAGCCATTTGGGCGCTGACCGCAATTCTGCCTATGGTTTGCTGAAGGCAAAGGGAAGGGGAGAAGAAATTGTCAAAAAATCTGGCTTGGCCTACACTATCTTTCGACCGGGCTGGCTTTTTGGCGAAAATGACCATTTCACCGATTCCATCGCGCGATTGCTGAAACGATTTTTGAGCTTTTACTTTCTGCCTGGAGAAGGGCAAGTGCTCTTACAGCCGCTTTGGGTGGATGATTTTGTAACAGCAATGATTTGGTCGATGGATATGCCCGATTTGCTCAACCAGATTATCGAACTGGGCGGTCCCGAGCATCTAAGCTATCGCGAAATTGCTCAGACCGTTGGTGAAGCGATGGGCAGAAAGCCGAAATTCCTGAATATTTCTCCGGTGCAATATAGTTATTTCACTCAAATTGTCGAAAACAATATGAAAAATCCGCCAATTAACGTATACTGGATGGACTACTTAGCTGAAAACCGGACAACAACTTTGGATAGTATGTCACGAATATTTGAAATAAATCCGGCAAGAATGAAACTGAAGCTTGCATACCTCAAAGGAAAACCAAAAAATAAATGAATCTTTGCATCCACGGACATTTTTATCAACCGCCTCGGGAAGACCCGATTTCAAATTACATACCTTCAGAGATTGGCTCTGAACCCTTCAACAACTGGAATGAAAAGATATTAGCGGAATGCTATGAACCAAATGCCTTAGCAGGCAATTTTGGCAAGATTAGTTTTAATATCGGCCCAACCTTATTCCGCTGGATGACGGCTGAAAAACCGGAAATTGCCCAATTGATTGTCGAGCAAGAGCGAGAAAATTTTGAGCGCTTTGGCATCGGAAATGGGATGGCGCAAAGTTTCCATCACACAATCTTGCCTTTAGCGACCAAAGAAGACAAAATCACCCAAGTGTATTGGGGGATTTCTGATTTTGAAATGCGGTTTGGGCATAAACCGCAAGGGATTTGGCTCCCGGAAACTGCGGTGGATATCGAAACGCTCTGTGTTTTGTCTGATTTAGGTTTGAAATTCACCATTTTGGCACCCTGGCAGATTGAAACTCCGGATAATGGAAAAGAGGGCGCTTACCTGATTGAATTGCCCGATGGACGCGAGCCTTTTGTTGTTTTCGCCTACAATCGCGAATTGAGTACGATGATCAGTTTTATTCCCGAATCAACATCAAATGGAGATCATTTTTTGCAAATTGTGCGAGAAAAGACCCAAGGTGATGAAAATGGTTTGACTTTTGTTGCCAGCGATGGAGAGTTATATGGTCATCATCAGGTTTTCAGAGATAAATTTTTGACCTATGTACTTAATTCCGAAGAGCAAAACCCTGATGTACGCTGGTCCTTTCCCGGTCTCTGGTTAAGTGAGAATCGGGTTGAAACCAAGGCTCGTTTGATTTCTCCCTCTTCCTGGTCATGTTTTCACGGGGTGCAACGCTGGCGAGGGGAATGTGAATGCACGCCCGGTGCAGATTGGAAAGAGCCCTTTTTTCAGGCGATGAGAGCGATTGCCGATTGGCTGGATGGCATTTATGCTGATTTTATGATGAATTTTGTCGCCGATCCTGCGAAATTTAGGAATGAATATATCAAAGTATACAATGGTCAAATCAGTTTAGCAGAATTGTTGGATCAAGAGGCTAAGACTTCCATTTCTGCGGAAAATCTGGCGAAAATATCGCTTTTAATGGAAGCTCAAGTGAAAAGGCAGTGCATGTTTACTTCATGTGGTTGGTTTTTCGAGGAATTTCACCGCATCGAACCCCAAAACAATATCGCCTATGCCGCCATGGCAGTTTGGTTGACCGAAAAGGCAAGCGGGATGAAGATTCCGGATGAAGTATTGGTCAAGCTAAAAGATGTGCGGGATAAAAAAACAGGTCTGAGGGCGGACACCGTCTTCACTCAGACCTTGTTAAGGGCAA
>CAYVOY010000193.1:1241-3026 GCA_964453395.1 uncultured Anaerolineaceae bacterium | reverse complement strand
CGTGCCCTTCAATAAGTTCTATCAGGAAGAGCCCGAAAACCAATCGACCCGTGTTGACATCGTAACCGGTTATGGCGACCTGCCCAAAAGTTAGATTTAGCTAAGCTCGAAAAAGAAAAAATCCGAGACACTGGTCTCATTTTCTGAAGCTGAATCATAGGGATATCTGTTGGGGCATCGTTTGATTAGTCTGAATTGTGGATATCTCTCTTTGAGGAATGGGAGAAATTCGCGATGTCTTACGTGTCCCACTTGCTCTGTGTCATAATTACTGGCATAAATACAGACATATTTTTTGCTTGAGGCAAATAAATTTGACATGTATTTTTCATAAATTTCATCTTCGACCAAATGATAGATTACATCTAAAGAAAGCGTTAAATCAGCAGGCTCTGCTATGGACAATTCATCATCAATCAAAAAGAAAGACTTCGTTTCATCTTCAGCGAATATTTCTTTACAGCGTTTAATTGCTGTTTCTGAGACATCCAAACCAATGTATTTAGGAAAATTCATCAAAGAAAGTTGATTGCCATCTCCACATCCCCACTCGATTACACTATTTATATTATGGTTTTTACAAAACTCGTTGATTACGTCTGCCTTAAAAACAGCAAGCCTGCCATATGAACCCGGACCGGAAGTACCACCCTTTTAATAAAGCGATTCCCAAAAATTTGACGAGTTTTTCTTCAGTCGAAAATCAAGGTTAGAATAGGCACGCATCACCAATGGATATAAACCCATATGATTTAGCAACTTTTTCAAGAATTCTTTCATCCTAAAGCCCCTTCGACAACATTTTTAAATTATTTGGTGTTTCATAATTCTACCTCTAAAAGGAAATCTCACACAACTTATTTTTTCAGTTTATATCAAGTAAATAATCTAACTAAAAACTAATAAACAAGCTCTATAATTAAGACAAAATGGAGAAAGGATCTCTATGAAAAAAGCAATATTTGAAGGCTTGGTTTTCGATGAATATGACAGACAACTACCGGTTGTCTATGTTGGCGACGACCCTGCCTATGTAATTGATGATGATGGCTTTAACCGCCATGTTAGCGCAAACGAAATTGACCGCCAGGTTTGGGATTTTATGAACCGCGGCTTTGAAGGAAATGAAGATTTTATCAGCCAAAAAACCGCTGAAATGATGGGTGTGGACGATATATTTTCGATTGCAGTTATCAGAAAGCAACTCGAAAATCGCAACGAACAATTTTACGAATTGGAAGAAAAAGGGCTTCCCTATGACATGCGCCAGTATTTAAACATGCTCGGCTTTAAAGTGATCGTCAACCAACGCGGTGAACTAATGGAAATCAACCAACCCAGCATGACCAGCGAGGACGACGATTAAGCAGCTTATTCTGAAAAGGGTTAGAATAGAACTATGATGTCCGTGAATATTATTGACGTAAGCGAAGAAACATTCGAATCCGAAGTAATCGCCTATTCTGCGCAAATGCCGGTAGTGGTTGACTTGTGGGCACCCTGGTGTATTCCATGCCGGGTGCAATCACAAACTCTAACGCGAATGGCTCAGGAGGCGAACGGCAGGTTCCGCTTGGCACGCATTAACGTTGACGAACAAACAAAACTGGCAGAGCTCTTGAAAGTCAGAGATTTACCGGCGATTAAAGCTTTTGTTGACGGAAGAATAGTTGGCGATTATCTTGGCGTTCTAAGCGAAAAGCATTTGCGTCAATTTATTGAGCGAATCATGCCGCGTACTGCCTCGTTGTCCCTCTCAAAAGGGAAAGGCTTGTTGATTTTAGG
>CAYVOY010000193.1:0-1141 GCA_964453395.1 uncultured Anaerolineaceae bacterium | reverse complement strand
CTGATTCCGTCATGCGAGCTTTGCGATATGCGACACTTCAAAGATGTGCGCATATCGTTTTTATTTTTGGGGATAAAACGGCAAACTTATCCCAACACAAACATTAGTTCCACATTTATTTAATTCTGTTGCTGGTAAATCAAAAGTTTTAAGAACCTTGCCTTCATGGTTCATAACCGTGGCGACAGATGGATTCAAATAGACAAATAAATCGCCATTGGAACCAACCCAGTGGAATTTTTGTGGTTTAACACCATCACCCAAATTTGATATATCAACCAAATCTGAACCATCAGACAAACGTTGAATTATATTAAATGAACAACTCTCTGGAACCACAGCTGAAGAATAAAACTCACCTGCGAAGTCAAAAACTCGATTAATACAACAAGTGTCCTCGGATTTAATTGAACTGGCTTTTTGTGTGTCATAGAGCTCTAAATGTGAATGAATGGTAAACGATTCGCCTTCCGTACTTCGCGTGCCATAACAAATTAGCGCATTTTTTGATTCGGTATCAACCGCTCGAACTATTGATCCTAATCTTTCACCGCTAATCTCTGAATCCTCAGTTCCTCCCCAGTTTTCTGAAGCCCAAGGGATTGGGAGTTCATAGCTTTCAACAGCCTTAGTCACCGGATCAAAAGTTTGGTAAGCAGCAAACATTTCTTCCCCACTTCTGACCGGAGACTGCGCCAGCCAAAGAGCAAGAGGTGGATTGTCATTGCTCAAACCAAGAGTATTCGCTGAGTAAGTAACCTCTGGTAAGTCAGCAAAACCAGGCACAATTTCAATCTCCATTGTGGGTTTAATGATGTAGATTTCCTTGTTATATGGAACAATTAACTGTTCGCCAATCCAAACAGATTGAAAATACCAGGCAAAGGGAAGTTCAATTTCTTCCACCGTTCCATCTGGACCAAGCTTTACGAAACTGTTTTTTGATTGCCCATAAGCAAAATAGATATTCTCTTCATCATCAATGCGTACCTGAGATTTAAGGGTTGTTTCGGGTTCTACTGGCAAAGATGCATAGTGACTGTCGCTGTTAAGAGCCTCGGTAACCAATTTTGCTTCGTCGCTCATTCTGTCTTGCACATAGGAGAGCGTAATTGCCCCCGTTTCTCCTTGAACCGGATTT
>CAYVOY010000192.1:0-3062 GCA_964453395.1 uncultured Anaerolineaceae bacterium | reverse complement strand
CTCACCCTTGGCAGTTAGCTTGAGGATGACGATTGGAGCCTGGCTCGACGTCAAGAGCTTTTTTTCTTCACTGCTTACAAAAGCAAATTCGCGAATGCTTTCAAGGTCAAAGCTCATCAGGGCAAAGGCTTTCCCGCTCCGGCCTTTTCGCTCTCTGAGGCACTCGACTGCGGCTTGATTTTGAGCATCGCAGGTTAGATGAAAACCTCCCAGTCCTTTGACTGCTAAAATTTTGCCTTCGCTGAGCAGTTTTCTGCTTAATTGGAGGGCAACTTCCTTTTCGGCAAGACGCTTATCTTTGGTCTGTAACCAAATTTGCGGACCGCAATCCGGACAAGCGACCGGCTGTGCGTGAAAACGGCGATCGGTCGGATTGTGATATTCTGCTTCGCAAGCCGGGCAGAGCTGAAAATTTGCCATGCTTGTGTTCGGGCGGTCGTAGGGGATTTTGCGGACAATCGAAAAACGGGGACCGCAATTGGTGCAATTGATGAAAGGATAGCGAAAACGTCTGTCCTTCGGGTCAAAAAGTTCGCGCTGGCAATCGGAACAGAGCTTCAAATCCGGGGAGACGGGCAGAAATTCTGTGGAATCGTCCCGGCTGTCGATGATTTCGAAGCTTTCATATTGATGCGGAGGTAAATCGAAGACCTCAAAATTGTCGATTTGCGCCATGGATGGGGGCTTGGTTTGCAGTTCTTTGATAAAAGCTTCAATGGCTAATTCTTCGCCATGCACTTCGATTTCGACACCGTGGGTGTTGTTGAGGACCCAGCCATTCAAGCCATGTTTTTGCGCATAGCTATAGACTGTCGGGCGAAAGCCGACGCCCTGGACAATGCCACGGATGAGTAAGCGCTTATTAATTGCTGTCAATTATCCTCTTGAACTGCGAACTTTATCAACCAGCCAGTCCACCCATGCCTGAATGCCTTCTCCGGTTTTGGCACTGAGGGCAAAAGTTTTCAAGCCAGGATTGAGCATTTCGACGCCTTCACGGAAATAATCCATGCGAAAATCGACGTATGGGAGCAGATCGGTTTTGTTGATAATCAAGACATCGAGGTTACGATAGATGTTTGGGTATTTATAGGGCTTGTCATCGCCCTCCGGAATGGATGCAATCAGAATGTTGGCATGATTGCCAAGCGCGAAGCCGGCCGGACAAATTAGGTTGCCGACGTTTTCAATCAGAAGCAAGTCGAGCGCTTCCAAATCGAGCTGATCAAGCGCTAAACCGACCATGTTGGCATCGAGATGACAATCGCCGCCGGTGTTAATTTGGACAGCGGGCATTCCGGCGTTGACAATTTTGTCTGCGTCAATCGTAACCGGAGCGGTGTCGCCTTCAATGACGCCCAGCCGCAAATCGTCAGGGAGATTGGCGATGGTCTTGAGAATAAAGCTGGTTTTTCCGGCACCGGGAGAAGCCATGACGTTGATGCAAAAAACGCCCGCCTGGTCCAGTTTTTGGCGGTTTTGTTCGGCTAATTGCTCGTTGGAGTCCATAATTCTTTTGACAATTTCAACTCTTTGGCTCATTCTTATCTTCCTTTTCGATTTCTATGGCATCAACCTGGAATTCTTCTCCGGCGATGATTTGTAAATTGATGCTCTGGCAGTTTGGGCAGGGGCTCAGTTCTTCGATTAGCTGAAACTCATTGCCACAATTTTGGCATTTTAGCTTTGCCAGGATGCGGTTAAAGTGTAATTTTGCCTCTTCAGCTATGCTGCCTTTGCTGATATGGTCCCAATAGAATTGGACGGAATCGTCAACAATTGATGAAAGCGCACCAATCGTCAGGCTGATGTCGGTTACTTTCGTGGCTCCGTTTTCTTCAGCAGATTGAAGGACGATTTGGAGGATGCTTTCGGTGACGGCTAATTCGTGCATAACTAATTATAAGGGAATAGCTGAATTTCCTGAAACTTTTTTTAAGCCTCATTAAGCTCACCGAGTAAAGATTGGCTTGCTTGTTTGACTAATTGGGCAGTCCGGGCGGACAATTCTTGTTTGAACTGAAAAGAGAAACCGCGAACGCTGAGCATTTTTGCTTTTGGATGGCTGCCGGTCAGGGTCTGGCAGATGGCAAGCAGTTCACCGGCAGCCAGGTGGTGGGTGAAAGCGGAATGCCCGGAAGTGGCTTGCAGGTCTTCAAAAATTAAATCGGGCAATTGTTCGGAGTTGTGGGCATCGATGAAGAGGACTTGCTCATATCCGGCAATATCCTCTGCCATTTCCGGAAGAAGCTGGAAGAGGTAGAAAAGCCGAAGGGAATGCTCAGGGATTTCAAGCGATTCACCCGGGAATTGCGGCGTTGGCAAGTGGAAATGTTGGCAAAAATTATCCAAAATGTGCCATCCGGCACCGTCATCTTCGCGGTCGCGATTGCCGTATGCAAGGATTAAAGTTTTCATATGCAAGTTTTGTTATATTATGCCAAAACCTTCCTGAATGGTAACGCAAGGAAGGTTTTGGACTGAGGCATCATCAAGTTTAACGTTTGAGCGTTTGGCTAAGCTTACCCTCGGCGTCAAAAATTTCGATTTCAAGCGGCATTTGACCGACGGCATGGGTTGAGCAACTCAGGCAGGGGTCATGAGCACGGATGGCGTGTTCAACGCGGTTGAGCATGCCTTCTTTCACTTCAGGACCGTGCACATATTCTTTGGCAACCATATCGACCGCTTTGCTCATGGCATAGTTGTTATGCCCGGTAGAGACAATCAGGTTTACGCGTTCCAGGCGTCCGTTTTCATCGGCATAATAATCGTGAATTAAGGTTCCACGAGGAGCTTCGAGGATGCCGACACCGTGACCGACCGGGTTTTGCCTGGTATTTAGAATGTCATTGCTCAAGATATCCGGGTCTTCCAACAAGATCCGAGCGCGTTCGACTGCAAAGAGCGTTTCAATCATGCGGGCATAGTGGTAATAGAGCGTGTTTTCAACCGGTTTGCCGCCATTAAGACTCTTGAAAATCTTAAATTCTTCGTTCGCCAGTGGCGTGTCAATCTTTTCCGCCAGATTAAGGCGACCCAAAGGACCTACACGGTAAACA
>CAYVOY010000191.1:0-3063 GCA_964453395.1 uncultured Anaerolineaceae bacterium | reverse complement strand
GATCTCCTCTGCATAAATTAGGAAGTTTTGTAATCCGGCTGACACCTTCAACGAGCTGTCCAACCGTTTCACCAAATTCGGCTTCTAACTTCTTTTCATCTGTTTCTGTATCAACCAAGACATCGTGCAAAAGCCCGGCCACGACAATTTCGGGTCTGGCATCAACTTCAAGAAGGATGCTTGCCACGCCAAGGCAATGCGAAAAATAGGGTTGCCCATTAGCACGGGTTTGATCCCGATGTGCATTTTCAGCAAAACGATAGGCTTTTTCTATCTGTTTCCTGTCGTTCTGCGTGAATGTCTCCGGAAGTTTATTGTAAAACTGTTCGATTTCCATGACGATAATTAATTGTAAACGAATTCAGCAAGAAATGCATTAACAAGCCGTATACGATTAGCAGCAAATTGTACACTCGGCTTGAGAATATCTTTAAACCTGCTATCCGAAAAGCTTAAGCACAATAACGCAGAACGGCCGTGTCAATTTCCCTGTTTACCACGGGTTCAACAGAGCGTTGCGCATAGTATTTTCGTATTATCAGAGCGTTTTGCTATTTTAGTAACTCTTTCGTGTCGAAAGCACGGTCGTAACGCATTTCCAAAAGACAATCTTTCTCTCTTTGGTTTAAATTACCGGAAAGCATATTGGTCAACATTTTTCCCAAACCGGGACCTAACATAAAGCCTTGGCCACAAACGCCAACCGCGTTGATATATCCGTCCAATCCATCAATTTTACCGACGATTGGCTTACCGTCGGGAGTCATCGGGTAGGTTCCGCGCCAGGTTCGCCGAATTCGGATATTAGCCAAAACTGGCATCACTTCAACCAAGCGTTTACAAGCCATTGGCAAAAAACTACTGGTGTTTTCTTTTAAGTTACCCCAGATTTGTGGGGCAGGGGTGAGACAAAAAATGATTTTTCCGGTCGGATGTTGGTAAAAGTAAAAGTTGCTCGAACCGGGGCCTTCGCGATTATCGACAATCATGGCATCAAACATCGCTTGAACCGGTTCTGTAATTCCCGCTTCGTGAGCATCGGGCATAATGGGTAAATTGATTCCGACCATTTTCGCGATTTGTTTCGCCCAACCACCTGCCGCATTGATAAAAAATTTGCAGCCATAGAGGTCTTTATTCGTTCTCACGGCTTGAATACGGTTTCCTTCGATTAAAACCTTTTCTACTTGTTCATTGAAATGAAATTCTGCGCCTTCTGTTTGCGCTCTTTGCCAAAAGGCGAAAGCTGCTTTGAGTGGTGAGGCACTGCCATCTTCGGGCGAAAAAGTTCCGCCACGCAAGCCGTTTTGGTTCAGTTGTGGGGCAATTTCTAAATTTTGTTCTTTAGAAATCCAATCAATATTTAAACCAAGTGCTTTTTGCTGTTCGATTAAACTCTTAAGCGTTGCTTCGCTCTTTTCGTCAAAGGCGACAAAGTTATAACCGCCGGACCGCCAATCGATATCGTCGCCATAGCTTTCCTTCCAGCTTGAGAAAATATCGATTGAATTCTGACAGAGGTAGATTTTCGAAGGGTCGGAATGGGTTGCGCGTATGCCGCCAATCGCATGTTTGTTGGAGGCTTGTCCGGGACTTGCCAAGGCTTCAATGACCAAGACTTTGAAACCGGCTTGCGCTAAGTAGAGGGCTGCTGGCGTTCCGACGGAACCGGCACCGGCAATGATGACATCGTAATTTTTAGCGGTTTTCATGAAGGTATTCCTCTCCATCGATAAAACTAATCACTGGAACCTCAACAAAAGACGGGCGTACAGGCGGATCGCTTACTTCTTGCAAGGGAACACCCTCCATGGCAAACATGCGATGAATCAGGTTCAAACAAGTTTTGCCACCGCAAGCACCCATAGTGGCATGCGTTACGGCTTTGATTTGGTTGATGTCTTTTACACCGGCTTTTATCAATTTGCGAATTTCACCGACAGTGATACGTTCGCAACGGCAAACATAAGCCGAGTCATCCAGAAATTCCGGCATTTCAGAGTCTGCTTCAAAGCTTTGGGCAGGGCTGCTCTGAATTAGCCGGAGACCGGCAACTTGTTTTGAAAGCATTGTCGGTACTTCAACTTGCAATAAGCGCGTGCCGTCCTTGTAGCCGGCGACTGCTTTAAAGCCGCTGACATTGAAAGTCCCGAGGGGCAAACCGTCGGTGTCAGTCAATTCAATTTGATCGCCAACCAGAATGGAGTTGAGGTCTTGCTCAAAAGGCAAACTTACCATCGCACTTTCACTTCTCTTACGATAATCAACAAGCGTAATCGCCAGTCCGGGGCAAACAGCAACACAACGACCGCAAGCAATGCATTCGTCAGCCCGATCTTCATCAAAATGGGGGATGTTGCGAATATCGCTTTCATTAATGAAAATCAAATCTTTCGGGCAGACGGTTGAACAGGGATTGCAGGGGATTTCCTGGGTGCAATGGAAAACAGGGAATACGCCATCCAGCTTTGCAATATGAGCTTCATCGACAATGATTCCGGGTCTGGATTTGAGAATTTCTTCGGTTTCCAACCATTCAGCCGGTATTTCTTGCGTATTTTTGCCGAGAGCTTGTGCGATTTCATTTCCGACAATCTTGCCGGAGAACATCGCAGCCGAAGCTTCAGCGATTTCGTTGGCATCTCCGGCGGCGAAAACTTGCAGCCCGACTTCTTTCGCCGTTCGATAAAATTCGTTCACCTGTTCCAAACCGACGGCAATCAGGACCGTATCACAATCGTAAATTTTTTCGGTCCCAGGAATCGGTTGAAAGTTACGATCAACTTCGGCAATCACAACTGATTCGACCTTTTCATTTCCGCGTGCTTCCAAAACTGTATGAGAGGTGTAGACCGGAACACCGGAACGGATTAACTTATCTTTGTGTACCTTGTATCCACCGCATTCAGGAGCGGCTTCTACCAAGCCGGCAACATGGATCCCGGCTTGAATGGCATGATAGCCGGCAATCAATCCAACATTTCCACCGCCAATGATAAATAAGTTTTCACAAGGCTTGACTAAATCTCGATTGACCAGCGTCTGAAATGCTCCGGCTCCATA
>CAYVOY010000190.1:0-3067 GCA_964453395.1 uncultured Anaerolineaceae bacterium | reverse complement strand
TCATGGTCGATTTTTCTCATCTTGAGATAAACATCCAAATCCAAGCCACGATGTTCAAGACTATGCTCAATTTGATGGAGGACATCATGTTCTTCGTCTTCAACCATTTGAGGGGGGTATTTCAGACTTGCTTGTTCACGGATTAAATCAACCAGTTCAGTGTAATAAGTACTGTCATAATCTGCACGACCATCGTTTTCTAATTTATCCCGCACAGCCTGGCGAAGTGCGTCTTCGCTCTCGAAACCGCCAACCTGTTTGAGGAATTCCTCGTTGATTTCGGGGAGTTCAAGCTCTTTGACAGATTGAATATCGATGTTAAAGAGGACATTTTTGCCTGCAAAGATTTCATACTCATCTTTGTCTTCATAGCTATGCTGAATTGAGAATTTGTCTTCGGCTTTTTTGCCGATAAATTCCCGTGCAAAACCACGGAAGGGCCATTCAGTATCTCTTTCCTCTTTTTTGGTCGGAATTAAAGTTTGTTGAGGAGCAGACTTTACTAAAATAGGATCTTCACCGTCGCTTGGGTTTTCGTCAATTGCTTCTAAGGTGAAATAGACCAATTGTCCAATTTTGGCTTTGCCTTCGACCGGGATAATGGTTGCAGATTGCTGGCGCATTTTGTTGATGAAATCTTCAACATCATCATCAGTGACTGCTGGGAGCTCATAAGGCTTTTTAACTTCGTCAAGATTGCCCAGTTCGGCGACAGGAGCCAGAGGAATGGAGAATACGAAGACAGGGGGTACCTGGCTTTTAATTTCTTCCAAATTGCCGGGACCGTAAGGTTCAATGTTTTCTTGCTTGAGAAGTTTGGGATAAACATCATCGAGCATCAAGTCAATTGCTTCTTCAAGGATTGCACCTTCACCAACATGGTTCAGGATTACGTTATAGGGTGCCTTACCGGGACGAAAGCCGGGAATGCGGGTGGTCTTGGCGATTTTTCGTGCGCCGCGTTGTTTGAAACCGTCCAGGACGTCCTGTTCGAATTCAGCAGTGACTTTGACCTGATGGTCGTCAGTAAAAATTTTTTCAGTTTTCAATGTTTACCTCTTTGGTTATAGTTGTGAAGTGGGGAAAGAGGGGCTCGAACCCTCACGCGTCGCCGCACATGATCCTAAGTCATGCCTGTCTGCCAATTCCAGCACTTCCCCTCAAACGTATAATTATATTTTATTTGCTAAAGAGCGTCAAATATTTTGCCTCAGTTTTCGAACTCAAAACGGGGAAGATAGGCATCACCGGTTACGAAATAAAATTTGCTTGCGAGATATGCCGCAGAATTGTATTCAAAAGGAATATCGTCTTCCGTATATGAAATATGGCGTACTTCAAGCAGAGGCTCACCATCACAGCTGAGCAATTCAATTTCTTGTTCGTTTGCTGGCCGCGCCCTTATTTGATAGTCAGAACAGCGGGGAGTTATATCCAATTCATCTTTTAAATATTTGTAAAATGACTTTTCGAGTGGCCCTTTGGTTACTTTTTTGACCACTTCTCCCGAGATGTAAGTGCGTGTTACAGCAATCGGCTCGCCATCAGAATAGCGTAATCGTTCAAAGTAAAAGATCCGACTATTGCTTTGCAAGTTGAAAATGCGGGCAACTTCTTCCACTTCATAAGCTTTGAGCTTTTTTAAGAGCAATAATTTCGTAGAAGGATGCCGCCCAAGGGAATTGATATCCTCGGTAAAACCGCGAGGTTCAGAGATTTTTTTCTGAATTTCGTTTCTGTTGACGAAGGAGCCTTTGCCTGGGATTCGGCGAATAAGCCCTTCATGCGAGAGCATGCTGAGCCCTTTGTTGACCGTCATACGACTGACACCATAACGTTCGCAAAGCTCGGCTTCGGTTGGGAGTTGTTGGGCAGAATACTTACCATCCATGATCTCCTGAAGGAGATCCGACCTAATTTTCTTATAGATTGGGGTATTTTTCTTCATAGCCACCATTGTACCTAATTGTGAATGAAATGTATATAGAAATGAGAGAAGTTCGTCGAAAAATTCCAAAATAAATACAAAAAGTCATTGAGAATTAGTGCTTTGGTGTAAACAAATCACTTTTTAAGTTGGCTTAGCTTCAAATTCATGTCAGCTTGCCAAAAATCCACCGGAAACTGGAGCTGCAAAGCATTTGTTAGTGACCATTCTTTCAATGCCCTTTCCGATACGCCAAAGGGGCTCAATGTGGCACCGGCAGCTTTGATGAGCAGCTCAACATATTTTTCTATGTTTAGCTTGCTTGCTTCGACTTTCAGACCCAAATCCCAGGCGACGACATCCGGCGTGCCTTTGGTATAAACAAAGCGCACTCTCATTCCCGGTTTGATTGTAAAACCGGCATTTTGCAATTGTTGAGCGGCTCTGACCGAAGCGGTTGTTGCTTTGTAGGCTTCGAGCGCATAACTGACCTTACCATTGATAACCAATTGCTCGGCTGGAATCATGCCAGCTTTCAAAGCTTGCAGTACTTGTCGGTAGTAATTGAAGGCTTCCTGAATGCAGCTTTCAAGTTCTTTTTTGCTTTGTGCTTTGCCCAGAATCTTAATCATCTCATTTTGTACAGCCCCAATCCAAACCGGAGTGTCACGTCTTCGGGCTTCCAAACCCCTCACCTTAATTTCTCCGCTTTGAAAGACTCCAAAATAGCGGTTGGCAACCGGAATGCGCGGGTCGCTTTTGGAGGGCAAAAAAGCCACCCAACGATAAATGCCATCCAGGTTGATGGTTAAGCCGGTTCGTCGGTTGATTTTGAGAAGTAAATCCTGAAAGTGTTCCGTCTTGCTACAGCCTTTTTTCTTAACCCAAAGTGCGTCCACATACATATGCAAGACCTCAAAGCCTTCTTCTTCGGCAACGTCTTTGGCACGCAAGAGCACCTCGCGGCCGCCTCGGGTAACGGCTTCGTGGGCTTCAATCCGTCCGTAACGGGCGTTTTTGTAGCCCAAAAAGCCAAAACAGACGACTAAGAGCCATTTGAGCGCTGAGGCGCGTTCTTTCAAATTTAGTGCCAGAGGGTGATTCCCGGGATAGTTGCGTACTTTTTGTTTGATGGCTACC
>CAYVOY010000189.1:0-3099 GCA_964453395.1 uncultured Anaerolineaceae bacterium | reverse complement strand
GCTGTGAATTGCTTCCGAAACGACCTTGGAGGCAGCTTCAATACCGCGTTTGAGCAGCATTGGGTTGGCACCGGCTGCCAAATTTTTCAAGCCTTCGGTAACGATAGCGTGAGCGAGGACAGTTGAAGTAGTGGTGCCGTCGCCGGCGATGTCATTGGTTTTGGTAGCTGCTTCTTTGAGCAGTTGAGCGCCCATGTTTTCATAGGGGTCTTCGAGTTCGATTTCTTTTGCAACGGTAACACCGTCATGAGTAATGGTTGGGGAACCATATTTGCGGTCGAGGGCGACATTTCGTCCTTTAGGGCCAAGGGTAGTTGCGACTGCGTTTGCAACTGCATCAACGCCGGATTTCAAATAACGACGTGCTTCATCTCCAAATACTAATTGTTTTGCCATAATTTATCTCCTTAAATAGAATTCTTATTAAAGAATCGCGAGGATATCGCTCTCGCGCATGATTAACAATTTCTTGCCATCATATTTAATCTCAGTGCCAGAATATTTAGCAAAGAGAACAACATCACCCTCTTTAACGTCTAATTCGATGCGAGCGCCTTTATCATCGCGATCGCCAGGACCAACGGCCAAAACAGTGCCTTTTTGGGGTTTTTCTTTAGCAGTTTCGGGCAAAACGATACCACCGGCGGTGATTTCTTCTTGTTCGATAGGTTCAATAACCACGCGACTTCCTAAAGGTTTCATTGAAATTGTCATTTTTTCCTCCGAAAAATTTATTACATTTTAATTTAGCACTCTCTTGTTCCGAGTGCCAAAACATAGTTTACGCCTCGGACGAGGCAAAGTCAAGATTTATAAGAATTTCTAATGTATTTTTTACGTTTAGATTTTGAAATTAGATGAAATATCCCATTCAGGAGCGACAAAATTGTCTTGAAACCGCCAGCTGACCATGATTCAAAGCATGGGCAGCGATTGTTGATTGGAGCATTATTAAATTTGCATATAATTTTATACGCCTTATTGACTTTGAGTGTGCAAAGGGGGTATCATAACAGTAATTATTATCATATCATTTATTATGCACATTAAAACAGGAGGTTTCATATGAGCGCAGTTATTATTTCTAGTATTATTGGCGCAATTGTCTTTGGAGTTATAGGCATTTTTACCGGTGGACCGATTTATAATTATTTTTTTGAGGTTATTAGCGGTTATCCCTTAAATTCAAACGCTACTTTAATTATTGTTATTATTATATTTGCTATTATTGGCTTTTTGATCACACCTTACATCACAATTAAACCTTTGCAAGCTTTAGGAAAGATTATTAAGGGTGCCACTACTCAATCACTCGTCGCCGGTCTGATTGGCTTGGTGTTTGGTTTGATTGTTGCCGCGCTGATTTCGATTCCATTAAGATTGTTGCCGCCCCCAATTGATTCAATTCTATCCATTGTAGCTTTGTTGGGTTGTGTATATCTTGGCGTTTCGCTTTTAGTTACCAGACATGAAGATTTTTTCACCATGTTTAAAGGCATCCAAACGCGTCAGGGCAAAGACAAAGATGGAAAAACTCGTGTCGAAAGCGAACGGCGCATTTTAGTTGACACGAGCGCTATTATTGACGGACGAATTGCCGAAATCGCAAAAACCGGATTCTTGGGTGGCAGCCTGGTTGTTCCACGTTTTGTGCTGAATGAGCTGCAGTTTGTTTCCGATTCGGCTGACAGTTTACGCCGCCAACGCGGCCGCCGCGGTTTGGAAGTTTTGGCAGAATTGCAGGAAAATCATGACGTGCCGGTTATCATCAACGATATCGACGTTGAAGGTGTTCGTGAAGTTGACGAACGGCTGATTATCCTCGCCCAACAAATGAACTGCCCAATTTTGACCAATGATTTTAACCTGAATCGGGTTGCAGACTTGCAGGGTGTCAAAATTCTGAACATCAATGACCTTTCCAACGCGGTCAAGGTTGTCCTTCTCCCCGGAGAGGAATTCACGATTGAAGTGATTCAAGAGGGCAAAGAATATCAACAAGGTGTTGGCTATCTCGATGACGGGACGATGGTTGTTATTGAAAATGGTCAGAAACATTTGAATAAATCTATCGAAGTAACTGTTACAAAAATTCTGCAAACTTCCGCCGGTCGGATGATTTTTGCCAAACCAATCACAGAACATTAGGAGCAAGCGTGGCACTCAAAATTTATAATACGCTTAGCCGTAGCAAAGAAGAATTTACACCAATTGAAGAGGGCAAGGTGCGCATGTATGTTTGCGGACCAACCGTTTATGCCGATGCTCACCTCGGGCATGCGATGTCCGCCCTGGTTTTTGATATCGCCCGACGGTATTTAATTTATCGCGATTATGAAGTGCGTTATGTGATGAATTTTACAGATGTGGATGACAAAATCATCAACAAAGCCAATGAGTTAAAGGTTGACCCCTTCAATTTGGCTCAGCAATATATTGACGGCTACAAGCGCAATTTGGCAGATCTCAACATTTTGCCTGCTACGGTTAATCCACGCGCCACTGAAGACATGCCACAAATTATTAAAATGATTGAACAATTGATTGCGCAAGGGAATGCCTACGAAATCAATGGCGATGTTTACTTCAATGTTGAAAACGATCCGGATTATGGCAAGCTGAGCGGACGCTCGCTTCAAACCATGAACGCCGGTTCGCGCATTCAGGTGGACGAACGCAAAGAACATCCGATGGATTTTGCGCTTTGGAAGTCTGCAAAACCGGGTGAGCCTGCCTGGGATAGCCCTTGGGGTCCCGGTCGTCCGGGTTGGCATATTGAATGCTCGGCGATGAATATGGCTCATCTCGGCGAAGAGATCGACATTCATGGTGGCGGAAACGACCTTATTTTCCCGCATCACGAAAACGAAATCGCTCAGACCGAATCCGTCACCGGCAAGACTTTTGCACGCTATTGGATGCATAACGGCATGATGGGTTTGAAAGACGAAAAAATGTCCAAATCTGTCGGAAATATGATCACAATCGATCAGTTTTTGAGCGAACATCCTGCTGACGTGATGCGTCTCTGGGTTTTGAACGGTTCCTATCGCAGCCCGCTGACCTACAGCGAAGCGATTATCGAACAAAATACGCAAG
>CAYVOY010000188.1:0-3105 GCA_964453395.1 uncultured Anaerolineaceae bacterium | reverse complement strand
CTCGCCGCAATTGCCTTCCTGACAAAAATTCTTGATTGCCTGGAAAGTTTCTTCACTGACATAATGTTCCATTCGGCAGGCGTCGATTTCGGCAATTACCCGATCTACACCCAGATGGACCAAAAAACCGGTGAAATGGCGATGGCGTTCATAGATATTCTCCGCCACTTCCAATCCCGCCGGCAGCAAAGATAAGTTCCCGTCCTCACTTGAGCTCACATAACCATCAGCTTCAAGCTTTCTGATCGCTTGATGCACGCTTGGTCTGCTCACTTTCAAAGCCCTGGCAAGGTCAATCTGGCGAACACAATCACTCTCAGACGACAAAATCAGAATTGTTTTCAGATACATTTCGAAAGATTCGGTAAATTTGTTTGCTGTGTGTTCCATCTTTCTATTATATCAAATTAAACCCTTGACGAATCTGTTAGACAAGACTAACATTAGGTAGAAAGTTATTTTTTGATACGTGAGGAACAAACTATGGTGCCATTAAGCTTTGGAAAACCAAATCAATCTTATACAATCGTGAAGCTAACAGGTTCACAACGCGCCCGAAGTGAAGCCCTGGGTTTTGTTACCGGTGAAACTGTCAATGTAGTCCAATCGGCGCATGGCAATTTGATAGTGTCATTGCGCGACAGTCGCTATGCCATTAGCAAAGAGCAGGCCGGATCAATTCTCGTGGAGGAATTTCAATGCTAAGTCTCAGTCAAATCAAACCGGGAACCACTGTTAAAGTAATCAAAGTAAGCGCTCCCGGCAATCTACAGGGCCGCATCCTGGCGCTGGGGATCATTCCCGGTTCAGTTATGCAAGTAATTAAAGTTGCCCCTTTGGGTGACCCTATCGAAGTAAAACTTCGCAGCAGCAACCTGATGATTCGCAAAGAGGAAGCTCAAAATATTTCCGTTGAGGAGCTTGCCTAAATGGATCGCAACATTACATATGCTCTCGTAGGTAACCCTAATTCCGGGAAAACCACCCTTTTTAATGCCCTGACCGGCTCTAATCAGACGATCGGGAACTGGCCCGGTGTTACCGTTGAAAAAAAGACCGGCAAACTGACCAAATATCACGATATCAACATCATCGATCTTCCGGGTCTCTATTCTCTTTCTGCCAACTCAATTGAAGAGGTCATTGCTTCGAACACGCTAACCGACAATCCCCCCGATGGGATTATCAACATTATCGACGGCACGAATCTCGAACGCAACCTCTATATGACCACCCAATTGCTTGACCTTGGGCTTCCGCTTATTCTTGCCATTAATATGAACGATGAGCTTGAATCGGAAGGCTTGGCTTTGGATCCTTGTTTACTTGCCAAGCGCCTTGGTTGTCCGGTTGTTGCTATTTCAGCCCTCAAAGGCGAAGGCCTTGATGAGTTGGTTGATTTACTGAACAACCCCGAAACAACCCTGGTTCCCCCCAGCCATCAATTGACCTACGGCGAAGAAGTTGAGGGCTTGGTTTCAAAAGTCACTGATATCATCGGAAAAGCCTACCCCGAAAGCCAGCTCCGTTATTGGTCTTTCCGTGCCCTCGAAAAGAATTTTACCGGCAAGCTTACTCCTAATCAGCGTGAACAAATTCAAAGCCTCATCACTGAATACGAAAAAAGCCATGATGACGACATCGAAAGCACGCTCGCTCTCGCCCGCTATAACAAAATTGACAATATCGTCAGCGGTTCTATCCAGGGCGAGAAGAAAACCAACCTCAGCATCACCGACCGAATTGACAAAATCGTCACCAATCGCTGGCTGGCAATCCCGATTTTCGTAATTGTCATGATTATCGTCTATGGCATCTCCGTTACCACTCTCGGTGGCATGGCAACAGACTGGACCAACGATGTCCTCTTTGGCGAAATCATTCCCCCGGCTGTTGAGGGCTTCCTGCAAAGCATCAACGTCGCCCCCTGGCTGGAAAGCCTGATTGTTGAAGGTATCATTGGTGGTGTCGGCGCCGTCCTCGGCTTCGTTCCCCAGATGTTGATTCTCTTTTTCATGCTTGCCGTCCTCGAAGCCAGTGGTTACATGGCACGCATCGCCTTCATTATGGACCGAATCTTCCGTAAATGGGGTCTTTCCGGCAAAAGCTTTATTCCGCTCCTGATTGGCAGTGGCTGCAGTGTTCCCGGCATTATGGCATCCCGCACGATTGAAGAAGAAAAAGACCGTCGCATGACCGTCATCGTCACAAGTTTTATCCCTTGTAGCGCAAAATTACCTGTCATTGCTCTCTTTGCCGGCGCATTGATGGGCGGTGCCTGGTGGGTTGCTCCTGCGGCATACTTCCTTGGAATTGCTGCTGTTGTCCTCTCCGGTTTGATTCTTAAGAAAACCAAACGCTTTGAAGGCGATCCAGCTCCCTTCGTAATGGAACTGCCCAACTACCGTATGCCCTCCCTGAAGACCGTTTTACGCTCCACTTGGGAACGTGGTTCCAGTTTTATCAAAAAAGCCGGTACGATTATTTTGCTCTCCAGTATCGTCATTTGGGCTTTGACCCGCTATGGTATCGAAAATGGCGCACTGGCAACCGTTGCTGAAATCGACAACAGCTTTATGGCAATCATCGGCAACAGTATTGCCTGGATTTTCAAACCCCTCGGTTGGCATAGTTGGCAAGCAGCAGTTGCCACCATCACCGGTTTGGTTGCCAAAGAAAACGTTGTCAGCACCTTTGGTATCCTCTTCGGAATGGCAGAAGTTTCAGAAGCCGGAAACGAAATTTGGCCCCAGGTTGCCGCTCATTTTGGAATGTTAGGCGGCTTCTCCTTCCTGATGTTCAACCTGCTTTGTATCCCCTGCTTTGCCGCAGTCGGTGCCATCAAACGCGAAATGAACAGTGCCAGCTGGACCTGGTTTGCCATCGGTTATCAAACCATCTTTGCCTATGCTGTTTCCTTCGTCTTTTACCAAGTTGCCCTCTGGTTTACCGGTGGTGGCTTTGGAATTGGAACAATTTTAGCTCTGGCCGTGCTTGGCTTGGCAATTTATCTTGCCGTCCGCAAACCGGCCGGTAAAGCAAGCTCAGAGCTTGCAAAAAGTGAGGCTTAATATGGGAACCTGGATAGTCGGACTCGTTTTGGCA
>CAYVOY010000187.1:1983-3131 GCA_964453395.1 uncultured Anaerolineaceae bacterium | reverse complement strand
CCCAATCAGGACCGCTGCCAGTACAATTATTGCCATGCAATTCATTGCAACGTGCCTGTGCCCGTTGGCGCAAATCATCACGCAGTTCAATTGCTTTTTTGATTAACTCAACAAAACGATCCGGGTCGAAATTGGCATTGGTAATCGTCGAGAAAAGCGCCTGAGCGATGAAGAGATCGGTAGCGTCATCGCTGACATCCATCTTGCGTCCGCGATTGCCCCAAAACGAAATCCCCTTCAGCAAATAGATTAACAAATCCTGCAAACAAGCCACCTCAGCCGGCTTTCCGCACATACCTTTTCTTGCGTTGCAACCTTGGTTGCGCATTGTTTCCTGGCATTGATAACAAAACATTTCAGCCATAATGAACTCCTTTTTTAATTAACAAATGGTGATAGCTTAATTGTAATCGAAATTTCAAAATCGGAAATGGATAAAAAGTCGAGAGGCAGGAAAATGATTAGTAAGGACAGCTGAGTCGTCCCAAAAAATCGGACAAAAACTTAAGAGACACTAATTCTGATTTCCTGTTACCTATTTCCTGCTTCCTTTTTCCCCTTTCCTGCCCTCTGTTTCTTTTTGCACTATATACGCCGCTTGACATTTCTCCCCAAGGTGTTACACTATATATAGTTATTAACGCGCGTTAGCACATAAGGATTGTGGAGATAATGTCGAAAAGAGTTACAAGTCAGGATGTCGCTGCTTTGGCTGGGGTTTCTCGAACCACAGTGTCTTTCGTTTTGAATAACAACCCAAATTTCACCATTCGCGAAGACACAGCCGAAAAAGTTCGTGCAGCCGCCCGGGAACTGGGTTATTATCCCAATGCCTCTGCCCGCGCTTTAGCTTCTAATCAAACCAAAACCATCGGTCTCATCATCCCACGTGCTGCTCAATATATTTCAACCGATCCCTTCCTGCCCCAAATTCTTGGCGGGCTTTTGGAAGTTCTCAAAGAAAACAAACAAGGGCTCTTGCTCGAGACGGTCAATCACGATCAACAACTTGACACCTATCTCGAACTAACCCGCGCTCATCACATTGATGGCATCATCGTCATGACCCCACGTCTGGATGATGAGGGTATCCGCGCATTAGTCGAGGCCGACATTCCGGTCGTTCTGATGGCGACTATCCCCGGCAC
>CAYVOY010000187.1:0-1883 GCA_964453395.1 uncultured Anaerolineaceae bacterium | reverse complement strand
GACGATATCCCCCAATCGGCATATATTTCCCCGGCTCTGACAACTATCCACATCCCCGCCTATGAAATCGCTCAAAATTCATATCATTTGCTGATGCGATTGATGAAACGCGATTTTCCGGAGAAGAAAGAAGTTACGCTATTGCCTGAACTGGTCATCCGCCAGTCAACGCGCACTTTAAAAAGGTAATTAAGGCCACTTTTTGACCTTTTACAAGCATTACTATTGAAATTGTTTCTATTGTACTGAAAGGAGTAAAAGATGAAACACAAAAAATCTATATGGAATCTTCTGGCAGTTTTGCTGGTTGCTTCCCTCGCCCTCGCCGCATGTACTTCTGAACCTGCAGCCCCCACAGTCCCCGAAACAAACGGAGAAGTTGCTCCGGTTGTTGGTGATATTGATTGCACCGGCGTAACTGCCGGAGACAGCGTTTCCATGCTCTACCAATGGTCGGGCGAAGAAGAAGCGAAATTGACCGCCATTCTTGATCCCTGGGTTCAGGCTTGTGGCACCGTTGTCAATCCCGAATCTTCCCGCGACCAGGCTCTGTTGGATACCCGCGTTCAAGCCGGTACCCCACCTGATATCGCCTTCTGGCAAACTACTCAACTGACCCAATACAAAGACAAACTGGTCGATTTGAACACCCTTGGTGCTAATTCTGCCAACTATGCCGGTTATTGGGGCGATCTCGGCACCGTTGACGGCAAATGGCTTGGCTTACCGGTCAAAGCCGACGTCAAAACCCTGATTTGGTACAGCCCTGCTGCTTTTGAAGCTGCCGGCTACACCGTTCCCACAACCTGGGATGAACTCGACGCTTTGGTTGAAAAAATGGCTGCTGACGGTAACGTTGCCTGGTCATTAGGTATGGAATCCGGCGATGCAACCGGCTGGACCGGCACTGACTTCATTCAAGACATTCTCCTGGTCAAACAAGGCCCCGATTATGTTACCAAGCTCATCTCCGGCGAAATTCCTTATAGCGATGCCGGTGTAAAAGAAGCCTACGAAATCTATGGCAAATGGGCTAAAGATGCAAAATACACCGTTGCCGGTGCTGAAGGTACACTTTCAACCGGTTTCAACGACGCTATTTTGAAAGTCTTCTCCGATCAACCCGAAGCCTACATGGTGAAACAATCCGGTTTTGCCAGCGGCACAATTTTGGGCACCTATCCCGACAAAGTCTATGGCGTTGACTATGACTTCTTCGGCGTTCCCGGCGCTCAAGGTTTGCAGGGCGGTTCAGACTGGTTGATGGCTTTCAATGACACCCCGGCAGTTCGCTCCCTGATCAGATATTTATCTTCTGACAAAGGCGGCGAAATGTGGGCATCAGTTGGTTTTGACCTCACACCAAACGCCAAAGGCAACGCCTCCTACACCAGCGAAGAAGCGATGAAGAAAGCCGAATTGCTTTCCTCCGCATCCGGTTTCACACCCGACATCGGCGATTCCATCCCCGGTGGCTTTGGCAGTGCCGAATTTAAAGGCATCTCAGACTATGTAAACGGCAGTGATTTGACGACTGTTTTGGATTCCATTGCAGCCGCTCAATCTGATGCATTGAAGTAAGTTTTCTCAAAAAGGCGCTGGTTTCCCAGCGCCTTTATTTTCCTTTTTTACGGAGGTGAAATGTCAACCGCAACAAAATCACCCACACCAACCGTAATGAGGCAGGGAAAAGTTGTTCCCTGGCTTTATTTACTCCCCGCCTTAATCGTAATGGCGGTTTTTATTCTCTATCCATTAGTCAATACGGTTGGATTAAGTTTTGGTAATAAAGATGGTACCGCTTCTGCAGCGACGACCTGTACCGAAGGTCAACCCTGTTGGGGCGTTTTTGAAAATTATCGCTACGCCCTGACCTCCGAGCT
>CAYVOY010000186.1:0-3159 GCA_964453395.1 uncultured Anaerolineaceae bacterium | reverse complement strand
AGGAAATTAATAATTGCCATCAAAAAATTACCATAAGCAATCACAACCGCACCTTGCGCCTGAGCGGCAGCCAAGGGCGTACCTTTGGCAATCGTGACAGCTGCACTGTTGAGCTGAATGTACAGATTGCTAAAATCGACCTTGCCCAATAACATGCCAAGCGGTGGCATCAAAACATCGGCAACCAAAGAATTGACAATCGTCCCAAAAGCGCCGCCGATAATCACACCGACTGCTAAATCGAGTGCGTTTCCATTGGCAATAAAATCCTTAAACTCGTTGATAAATTTCTTCATTTTCAAAACCTTTCTAAAAAGCGATATTTCCAACCAAGCTCATCCCGCTCAGTTAGTTGCTTGTTTGATTTTACCTAAATCCTACTCTACAACAAGGCAAAGTCCTTACAAGACAGTATAAAATTAGCTAAGAATCACAAACTAAGAAGTTGAGGATGATTATGGACGAAAACTTTGAAGACAAAAGCAATGAAATTTCCGACAATCTCGAAAACGCAGCCCAGGATGCGGCTGATCAAATTAAAGAAACCTACGAAAATGTCTGGGAAGGTGTTGAGGCATCTGCAGACGATGTCGCCAATGCTGCTCAGAATGCAGCCGACCAGGTAGAACAAGTCGCTGAAGATGCCGCCGAGGCGGTGTCGGAAGCCGCTGAGGAGCATTGGGAGCAGATTGAGGACGTCGCTGAAACAATTGACGAAACCACCGAAACAGTGGTTGAAGGCAGCTGGCGTCCGGTTGAAGAAGTAAGTAGCCCGGAGATCCCCACCGAGCCAAGCCAGCCTGCCCCGGTTGAACCGCCAATCAAAGAAGAAGTCGAATCGGTCAATGCGGAACCTGTTGCTGGTCAAGAGAAAAAAGCGAAGAAGGACAAAGGTTTCCCGATTTGGTTGATAATTTTGCTCATCCTCCTGGTTGTCTGCTTATGCGTTGTTATACCGGTTGCCCTCGTCCTCAGTGGCGCATGGACAATTTTCCAAAGTGCAATTGAAGGCGCCAGTGCTTTTCTGCATTTCTTAATGTAGGCACTTGCCCAAAGCAATCAATTTTGGGGAATAAAGGATAAGTTTGCATGAATAGTGGGTCGTATTCACGATGCAGTTATGGTCTGTTGTTTATCTGCATTGGTTGGCAGCAATTCTCAATATGAGACAAATAATCACAATTATTATTTTATATACCAGGGTATGGGCAGGTCCCAATCACGAATGTTCAATAATCAGCAACCTGGCAAGACCTGCCCCGCAAAAACCGTAAAATTGCATTGAAACTTTTTACTCTCTAATTTGTTAAACACAATGATGGACCAAGGATTGACTTTTTTCTGTGAATTGGATGGCAAGGGGCTAAAAAAGCTCTTTGAAAACCGTTTTGTTTACGATGATCTCAAAACTATTAATGCCTCGGTCACCATGGCATTGGTCGATTTTTCCAACGAGCGGGCAGAAATCGTCAAAAAGTTGAACAAACTCGGAATTCCGGTCAAAGTTTGGTTGCTCCTTCCGGAAGAAGACGGCTTCAACCTCACAATTGCAAATCACACAAAAGCACTGCAACGTTATGCTGATCTCAAAGCCTGGACTGCAAAACACGAACTGCTTTGGCATGGGATTGGGCTGGATATTGAACCACAATTTAACCAGCTAACTGATTCAAATTCGGTCGGTTTGCGAGCCATTAAAAACACCTGGCGCCGCTATTTGCACAAAAATCTGCTCAAACAAGCCAGCCTTGGCTATCGAAAATTAGCTGTCCAAATTCATGACGACGGGTATTCCATCGAAACCTACCATTTCCCGTACATTCTCGAAGGACAAAATGCCACCCCTGGCTTTAACCACGGTTTGGGTGGAATGGTTGACGTACCTGTCGACCGTGAAGTCCTAATGCTCTATTCAAGTATGTTTCAAGAAAACCGCAGCAGCCTGATGTGGAGTTATGCCGAAAATGCCCAGGCGATCGGTATCGGCATCACCGCAAAAAGCAAGCTGATAACGCCCCTTCAAGACCCCGAAACTTTGACTTGGGAGGAGTTCACAATAGACTTGCTTCTGGCAAAGCAACACTGCAAAGCCGTTTATGTCTTCAACCTTGAGGGTTGTGTCGAACAAGGCTTTTTGCCCCGTCTGGTCACCTTCAATTGGAATAATGAAGTGCGAAAGCCCAAAACAGTAGCTATCAAACAAGCCCGCAAGGGATTTTCACTGTTTTTGTGGATCTTCGAACGCCCTCTAATCTTCATGGCTCGTGTAGTTGGTTTTATTAGCGGGCTCACCGGACTTGATAAAAAGAAAAAATAAAATTATTGGGTATTCCTAATCAGAACATCCCCTACACTGAATTAAGACGGCGGTTTACAGTTGAATTTATTGGTTTTTATTAATTCTTTTAGCGCACCACAGCCTTTCCCTGCACATTCTTAATTCATGCAAGCTAAGCTCCATTTTGAGTCAGGCTTTGGCACTAAAGGTACTCTTCTTGTTTGAAAAAATGATAAAAATCAGCCTAATCAAAATTTCTTATGATATAATCTTGGACAATATGGCATACACGTTCAAATGCTTAACGCTATCGCCAATTCTTCACAGTGGGATCTTTTACCACCTTTGTAAACGAGCGCCTGTGGCGTTCACTATTCCTAGATGCTTTAAAGGAGATTTAGTATGAAGAAAGTTGTAACCAAAGTTTTATCTGTTCTACTGCTCGCCGCATTGCTGGTGAGCCCGGTAGCTGCAGCTGCTCCCGAGCGGCAAGCTCCCGTAACCGACGCTCCGGTCCTCGATGTATTCGAACAAGATTGGCTGGATCGTGCACAAGCTGCAACGAGTTTCACCGTTCAATTGGTTGAACCCTCATTGGCTGTTTATGGTGGCGAAAACGCTATCATGCAAAATAGCAGCGGCAAGCTTGATGTGGATTCCCCCGCAGCAGTTGCTTATTTGCAGAAAATCAATGACGGATTGGATTCCTTCATCAGCCAGGCTGCATCCTTGCTCGGTCGTGAACTTGAAGTGCTCTATCGCTACGATGTCGTTTTGAACGGTTTCTCGGCAAAAATGAGCCTCGAAGAAGCAGCTATGCTTCGCGAACTTCCTGAAGTCAAAGAAGTTTATGTTGATGAAATCTATCAGCTCGACACTGA
>CAYVOY010000185.1:0-3183 GCA_964453395.1 uncultured Anaerolineaceae bacterium | reverse complement strand
ACCTGAATTTCAGGGTCGGTTTCCAAAATACGTTTGAAGCCCTCGCGAACAATTTCCTGATCGTCAGCAATTAAAACTCGAATCATATTAAACGCTCCCATAACAAACGGACTGAAGTGCCTTTGCCCGGGTGACTCTCCACTTCAAGTTCGGCGCCGATTGAAGTGGCACGTTCTCTCATCCCCTGGATGCCATAATGACCGGGTTCGGGCTTTGAAGAAAGGTCGAAGCCAATTCCGTTATCGCGAATTTCCATGCGAACCAAACCCTCATTTTCGTCCAGTTCAAAAAATATTTTGCTGGCATAGGCATGCTCGGAAATGTTATCAATTGATTCCTGCCCAATCCGGTAAAAAGCTTGCTCAATATTTGGCGGTAATTGCTGAACAGGCGAGGTAAAGAGAAATTCGGTGTCAATTCCCTGACGTTCTGCCAGGTTTTCGATTAAAGCCTTTAAAGCCAGCTCTAAGCCGAGGTCTTCAAGCGGTTGAGCACGCAAATCTTGCAAAGCGCGGCGTGTTCCGGCAAGGCCTTTCCTTGCGTCAGCCAGTGAGCGGTCAATCATAGCGTTTGCATCGTCAGCACCTTCCGGGACCATCGTTTTGAGGGCTTCCAGGTTGACTGAAATTCCGCTGAGGGTATGGGCAAGCGTGTCATGCAATTCACGCGCCAGGCGATTTCGTTCGCGGCTGATTGCCAAACTTTCGAGGGTGTTTGCATATTGTCCCAATTGAATGTTTGCCAGGACCAATTTATGCTTTTGAAGGCGTTGTTGCTCGTTTAATTGATCGACAATGAAGCCCACCAGCATAAAAGTGAAACCGCGAATAATCGGCAGAGAGAGCAAGGAGATGTTTCCCAGGGAAAAATCGTCGACAATCATGAAGGTGATAATAAAATCTGAAAGGTTGGTTACGGCTGCGTATAGCATAACGATTTTGTAACTATATTGCCAGGCAATGAAAACCACCGGCACAATCAAAATCGGGACAAGCGTGTAAGACTGGGTGATAAAACTCGATGCGCTGGGGTCCGGCTCGAGCAAGAAGAGCCAGTTTCCACCAACCATCAAGAGTGTATAGGCAGTTAGAATGAAGGGTAAAAACTTGTCCTTTAGTCGCCGTTCGATGATGGGAAAAGAAAGCAATATGAAAAGCAAGCCATGAATGACGATATAGGAAAGCGTTTGGAATGTGATTAACTCGTTTTTGGGAGCGGCAACATCATCATAAATCCATCGGGCGGAAAAATAGACAAAGCCGAGGAGCGAAAAATAACGAAATAGCCGTAATAAACCCGGCTCAATGGGTCTTTTCATGAAAATATCTTACCACTTATTTTAGTTTTTTAGCAGGTGATGAATGTCATTATAAAAGAAAGAGGCAAGAGCCAAGAGCCAAGAGCCAAAAGCCAAGAGCCAAGAGCCAAGAGCCAAGAGCAAAGAGCCAAGGGTATGTGGGGGATTAAGTTTTTGGTGCAAGACAGCTGCCTGTTAGTAGAAAAATGACATTGAAATAGTCCAACGCCATTTGGCAATTTTTCTCTCTCCCATGGATTCAAAATTAACATTTGCAGATTTATAAGATAAAATAGATCTTAGACAAAAAGCATACAAAGGTTCCTGCTGATGAAACAAAAAACTAACAAAAAACTTATTATTGGAGTGGTGGTAATTGTCCTCGCTCTGGTTGTTTTCCTTGTCGCCTTTTCACAAACGAGCACGCAATATTTCATGACGGTTGAAGAATTGCAGGCACAAAGTGCTGAATTGACCGGGAAGAAGGTGCGCATTTCGGGTGCGGTTTTGGGTGATTCAATCCAATATGATGCCGCCAATCTTGACCTGAGCTTTGAAATTGCTCAAATGCCCGGCGATCACCGAGAGATTGAAAAAATGGGCGGGATGGCGAAAGTTCTTGAAGATGCTGTCGCAGCCGCAAAAGCCGACCCCTCCATTCCACGTTTGACCATCAATTATTATGGCGTTCGCCCTGATTTGCTTAAGGACGAGGCGCAGGCAATTGTAACCGGCTATCTGGACGAAAACGGTGTCTTTCAGGCGAGTGATCTGCTGTTAAAATGCCCTTCCAAGTATGAATCGGCTTTGCCGGAACAGGCTGGTGAATAATGTTTGCGCTTGGTTTTGGTAGTTTTGCTCTGGCATTCGCCATCATGATCTTTTGCCTTGGCTATACCGTTTGGCAGCTGATTAAAAAAGAAGAGGCGATTTCTAAGCTTGTTCGATTTTTGACGAACTTCGGTTTTGTTTTGCACACTGTCGGTATTCTTAGCCTTTTGTACATGCAAGTTACTCAGGATTACAGCAACGTTTATGTTTTGGGTGTGATTAATCCGGCTATGCCGACTTATCTAAAATTTACCGCTCTGTGGGGCGGGCAAGCCGGTTCGCTCTTTTTCTGGAGCTGGATTATCAACCTGTGTTTGGTGATAGCGCTAAACCGCCGGCACATTTTGCAAGACAACTGGGGATATCTTTTCGCACTGATTAATCTTATTTTCTTCTCCGCAATTTCGCTCTTTCTTGAAAATCCCTTTGAGCGGGTTTGGAAACTGGCGGATGAGAGTTTGGTCCCGGCACTTTTCAGCCCTGCAGCGGATGCCAGCCTTTATAAGGGCTTAATCGGCACCGGGCTGAACCCACTTTTGCGACATTGGGGGATGATTATTCACCCTCCGGTGCTCTATATTGGCTTTGGCGCTTTCTTGTTGCCGTTTGCCGAAGCGCTTTCGCATCTGATTCGCAAAGGCGACGGAAACAAATTAATCGCTCAGCTGCGCCCCTGGTTATTGATCGCCTGGATATTTTTGACGGCAGGAGTTGCTTTGGGCAGTTGGTGGTCATATGACGTTTTGGGCTGGGGTGGTTATTGGGCTTGGGATCCGGTTGAAACCGCCTCCTTGATCCCCTGGCTGATTAGCACAGGGCTGTTGCACTCGATGTTTTTGACTCAAAAACGGGATATCTTCAAACGAATCAATCTAATTTTGATTTTGGCAAGCTATCTATTGATTCTTTTCAGCATTTTAGTCACCCGAGCCGGATTGATTAGCTCGGTGCATGCCTTTGGCGAGAGTGCTATCACGATTCCTTTGACCGTGTTCTTGCTGGCTTTCACTGTGCTATCCATCGCTTTGATTGCCTGGCGATGGAAAAAACTGGAC
>CAYVOY010000184.1:0-3187 GCA_964453395.1 uncultured Anaerolineaceae bacterium | reverse complement strand
GGGCTTGTCCCATTAATGATTGTCTTGCCACATGCCATGCATTCATAAATTTTATTCTGCACGGTCATCAGAGATTGAGGAGTACTTCCAAAAGCTCCCAGGCAAACATCTGCGCTATTAATTATCTCTACCAACTCCTCTTGGCTGCACCAAGGTAAAAATTGGACATTCTCTAAATTGTTTTCTTCAACGAATTCAACTATCCTGCTTTTTTCAGGTCCTTCTCCAATAAATACAATTTCAATATCGCTTTGATTCCTAAGCAGCTTAGCTGCCTCAATGATGTGTTTCAAACCATGGTTAGGAATAAAAGTGCCATAATACAGCACTTTGAATTTTTCTTTGTTGACGCTTACTTGCTCAACAGGTTTAAAAATAGAATCATCTGCACCAATGGGCATCAGGCGAAAACGGTTTGGCTCCACTCCAAAAGTATCACTTAGCCAAGCAACATATTGAGGTGTATCGTGAAT
This sequence comes from uncultured Anaerolineaceae bacterium, assembly GCA_964453395.1. GTDB lineage: Bacteria > Chloroflexota > Anaerolineae > Anaerolineales > Anaerolineaceae > Mesolinea. The sequence continues at coordinate 2,714 of CAYVOY010000184.1, read as the reverse complement.
TAACAAGTCGGGGATTCTCAAAACAGTTTTTTCAATGCGGAATAAGAAATTTACTGCAGAGTGAGGACTATTATCCAGTTTTCTTTCCATTGCAACAAGATAAAGAGACATCAAAACGTCCAAAACCAAGGGTTTGCCCCTAAAGAAACAGACGATTTTTCCCAAGAATGTATCAAATTGACCGGGATAACCCAGAACCATAACGTCAAACTTTCCAATCGCAAAACTTCTAAAAAACAGCTTTGCGTAAGCTTTGATTACTCTCCACCAAAAGCGTGGATTCCGCCAGCCACCTTTTGTGATATTTTCTCGGTCTTCGATGCTCGTCCACAGATTTTCATGGCATTCCACAACCTCCACACCAGCGCTTCTTAATGCGGCGATCATTATGTTGTTGCGATTGTAACCAGCTCGGTATGTGCCAAAATAACAAACTTTCATAAAAACAAACTCTCACATGTATTGTATATTTCTAAGCCTTTCAGGCTATTGATTAAAACAGCTTTCGAGTCTCTATTGATGTAATCAGTCAATTCAAGACTCCCTAAAGGTTCATTAGTGCCAAGACAGAGCGGTTTTGGCAGTTTCTTTTGGAAAGATACGGGTAAAACCTTGCGTCCTGCCCTACCGTGATCCATAGCCAGTGCCTGAGTAAAATAAGGATTATTTTTAATTTCTGTCCAAGGCATTTTCTTTTTATCCTCATCCGTAAGGTTCGGGCACTAAAGTCGGAGGAATTGGTTCCTCTGTTTCTATCGGTTCAGGCGTTGGTTCGGGCCGAACGGGTTCCGCTGTTGGCTCGACTATGGGCGGTGTCTCTGTCACAACCGGTTCGTCGGGGACTTCCGGTTCTTCCGAATTTTCCTGTTCTTCCTCCGGCATTTCTTCTACTGACGGTTCAATTAGCCAGATTTGAACGCTATCATTATCATACAACTTCCGCAATCTGTCACATGTTTGCAGTTCTGCCGGCTGCAGCCCGCTTGTGCCCCGGCGAATATAAAGATAATTCAAATTTGCTTCTTCGGCGAGTTTCCAAAATTCTTCATCACAAGTAGAAAGTGTGCTTGCGCGTTCTGCCCAACCCGTCCAGACTTTCGCTTCCGCATCATCCAAACCATAAGGATAGAAGGTGGTCGGTGCCAGGCTCCAACGTCCGGCCGTTGGCAAAAGCCAACCTCCGCCGTCTGTTCCGCGAAACAAGCCATAGCCCCAGCTGACCGTGTTGACAAAAAAGCGGCTGTCCTCCGGCGTATGGCTTTTCACCCATTCCAGCGCAGATGCGTCAGCTTTCGTGACCAAAACCGTGCTCTTGTTAACCGCCTTATGGTTGCTCCAGGCTCCCCAGGCAATAAATGCAAGCAGAAGAGCTAAAGAAATCGAAGTGAAAACCGATTTCCATTTTATACGCGCAAGGATGAAATCATAAATCCAAACAAGCAAAGCCGCGCTTAATATTGAAAGGACGACAAAAAGCACCAATCCGTAATAATCGCTTCTGAAGCTAAAAATCATAATTCCAACCGGCACGGTAAAAAGCGCGACCAAAAGTGACCAAATCCCAAATTTGCGCCAATCGGTCTTGAACATCGCCCAAATCAGGCCTAAGCCTGCCATGACCAACAAGCTGTACGCCATTTCCGGGCCCAGAATATTCCTCAAATAATCGACTTGGCTTGTATTTATTGCTAACTGCCCCTCGGGGATGTGTATATCAGTGCTGATAAAATTTGCCGAATAACGCAAGACCCGAATATACCAACGCGAGCTTGCCAACAAAGCAATTAAAGAGGGAAGCAAAATGATCAGCAAATTTCCCCAAGCCGCTTTTTTTGCTTTTATACTCTCAATCAGCCATTCGATACCGTGCAAAACAAAGTAAATCGCCAGTAGAAAGGCGCTTAGATAGTGGCTAAGCAAAGTCCCGGCAACCATCAAGAGCAAGCCGAGCCCTTTCCACCATTTCACTGTATCGCGCTTCAAAGTCTCTGCCTCAGCCATCGCCACCGGCATAATCACGCTGCCAATCAAGAGCGTATAACGCCCCCAGCTAAGGTAATAGCCCGGCATTTTAGTCACAAAAGTTGCCAAAAATCCAGCGATTAAAGCAATTCGCCAATCTTTGCCGATTGCTTTCGCCAGAGCATAAATCGAAAGTCCAAGACAAGCGCTCATGACCTGCCCAAGCACCAAGGTGCTTACCTCAACGCTTAATCCGCTCAAAACCGAAAAGAGCGCCGTTACCGCATGGAAAGAGAAATGATAATAAAAAGGACCCGGCAGATATGGTTCCAGCGTACTGGGCAAGCCGCCGTTTTCGATAATTTTGCGAATGATCAAGACATGATGTTGCGAGTCGGTCCAGTTTGGAAAAACCAAAGTCCTCGCTTGCCAAAGCCGCCAAATGACAAAAAGTGCCAAAGCCAGCATTGCATATAGCCAGCTCTTGCTAAAAGCCTTTTTCCAATTCTGAAGCAAGCCCACCAAAACCAAACCGAGCAAAACGCTCAAGAGCCCGCCAATCCAATAAGCATTAAAAGTGAGCCTGAAAGTGTAGAAAACCAGGGCTGTCAGCGAAATAAAGCCCATGCTAACCGCAAAAATTCGCGCCAGCGCTTCTCCGCCATCCAGTTTGTGGTTTCCCAACCAAAGCCACCATGCCAAACCTGGCAAACAAAGCGCAAGCAATGCCAGGGCTATTTGCACAGTCTGAC
>CAYVOY010000183.1:0-3199 GCA_964453395.1 uncultured Anaerolineaceae bacterium | reverse complement strand
GTATTCCTTTTTGGTCAAAGGCAGGATATCTTGCAAATCAATGCGATCATGCAAAACTTCAAAGAAGTTGTCGAAAAGGATTGTGGTAACCCGAGTCTCGCCTTCGATTTCTTTTTGATCTTTAATCGTGGCGTTGAAGCCGCCGATGGTGTCACTTTCCAAACCCGCCATTGAGCCACTGCGGTCAAGGATAAAGATTAATTCTGTTTTGTTCATTTTAGACCTCCTTCTTGATCTGAGGTCTATGATAGTGCTTCTTATGGAGGAAATGGTCACCTGGCAGGCGACATTTTTAGTAGCCTAACAATCTTTGGTCATGGTCGAACAAAGCCCCGTTGACTTTCATGATGTCAAATTCGCCCCGTTCGATAAAGTATTTCACAATCACGTCTCGTTTGTCGCAAGGGCTGAAAGCGTAACCTGCCCGTGCCAGCAAATCCTTGCTTTCTCTCAGGTTTAATTTCAAACCAATTGCCAGCGCCAGGACAGTTGTTTTCTTCGGATTATAGTATTTATCGCTGCGAATTTTGCTAAAATGCTTGCGGTCGATATTGGACCGCTTGTAAACTTCCGGATCGGTCATGCCCTTGGCATCTACAAAGGCAAGCAGGGCATCGCTGAACGTGATTTCTTCCGGGAAATCAATTTTAGCCTCTGAGGCAGAAAGTTGGTTTGGGGGCATTGGAATAGCTGAAAAAGCGACATCCAAAGCTTCAGGGCGATCCCGGAGATAACGCTGGCGGTTCGTATCAAGATGCTCATCTACATAGTGATCGTTGATATAAGAAATGAGGTCTTTGTTCCGGAATTTTGCCATAGCGGTTGCGGTATTATCAAAAACCACAAGCGTGACAGCCAAATCTTCTTCTAACAGGAAACGATTAATTTCATCGAGGGCAATTTCAAAAGCCGATTCGTAGGGAAAGCCAAATTTACCAGACGAAATCAACGGAAAAGCAATGCTTTCGAATCCGTACTGCTTCGCAAGTTCCAGACTGGAGCGATAGGCACTGCGCAAGAGCTCTTTCTCGCCCTGATTTCCTCCTTGCCAAACCGGACCGACAGCATGGATCACTGCTTTGGCAGGCAAATTGAAAGCTGGGGTGATTATCGCCTTGCCAAATTCGCAACGCCCAAGGGCATCACAAGCTTCGGTCATCGCTTGAACACCGGCTGCCTCAAAAATCCTGCCACTAACACCCCCGCCTTGCTTCAACTCAGGGTTGGCGGCATTGACAATTACGTCAACATTCATATTGACAATATCGTTGCGAATGATGTTAAAAGGCATTTTTCCTCCTTAGCTCAGGCGGTCAGTTCGGCTATCAGCAATTTGTAAGCGGTTTGCCCGGGCATGCCGCCGGTTTTCATCCCCTCGTCAATATCCAGCAAACGGCTGTTAATTTCCAACAGCTTGCTCATTTTGAAGCGCTGTGCCTGTGCGTATAGTTTACGGGCAATAAAATTGAGCACTTTCAATTCCTGCTCAATTTGCTGGACCGTTCCACCTTCGTCAATAATTTCCCTCGCCTGAATAAGCAGGCGAAATTGGCGATGGATCATGCCGGTAAGTTCGATCACATCGCTTTTTTCGGTCAGCAATTCAAACTCTTGCATGGCTTTGAGGGCGTTTCTTTCGCCCAGTGCATCGGTAAAAGCGAAAATGTTGCCCTCTTGCTCGTGGGCAGTCAAGAGGCTGACCTGCTCCGGTTCAACAATCGCTCCCTTACCGACATAGGTAAGGATTTTTTCAATCTCTTGTCCGGCCTGAAGCGTGTTATTGCCGATATAGCTTGCCAGAAGATGGGCTGCATCGGGTCTGAAAGCGCCTCCCAGCTCTTTGGCTTTGCGCATAATCCAGGCGGGCATATCTTCTTCTGCTGGAAGCAGACAATCGACAATCACCGCCTTAGCGCCATTTTTCTCAATCCATTTGCTCAGCCATTCATAAGATTTCTGATTTTCCCAGCTGCGTGCCCCTCGTTTTTTTCCCAATTGGTCATCGACAACAAAGACAAGCGCGGTACTATCAGGAAGGTTCTCAAAAAGTGCCAGATAGCGTTCAGCGTTCTCTTTAGCGGCTTTGCCGAGTAAGCTTCGGGCGTTCTCAACAATAATTAAGCGCCTGTCTGCCAAAAAAGGAATAGTTAGTGCATCAGCCTGAAGCGTTTCGAAGCCAAGCGAATCACCGTATAAGCGCGAAGTGTTCAAATCTGCCGTGCTCGGGTCACCAAGTCCCTTGACAAAGTCTGCCAAAATCCCCTTAATTCTGGCATCGTCATCCCCTCGCAAGAGGTAAAGACTGGGTTTGCTTTGCTCTGTCATTATGCTCTCGTGCTGATAATATGGAAAAATCCGTTTTTGGTTTTATAGCTGCGCACCAAATTAACTTCAAGTCCCTCAATATTCGGGTCAACGGTAACTTTTTCTTGCACTTCAGGTCCTAAAGGACGGCTAAAGATGTACACCGGCACAGCAACAACAGCTGCAAGTAAATAGTGCCACCATTTCGGGGCTTTTGCACCGCTGAGCAGGTTTAGCACAAGGAAAGCAGCCGCACCGGCAAGAAATGTTGAAGTTGCCAGGTTTGTCCCGCATCCGGGGTGAATTGCAAAATCGGCTTCTCCGTTTTGCAGTCGTTTCCTTGCCTCCAGGGCGGCTTCTGTGACCAATTCGGTTGGCAGGTCAGCAAATAAAATGAAGCCGGTTGGATTGGAATGCCCCATCATCCGTCCGCAATGATAGCGCGAGGCTAAAACTTTCATGGTGGCATGTTCAAGAGCGTGATTCCGCCTTGTGGCTTTGATGAAGGGAATTTTGTTTAATAGGTTCATGGTTTATTCTTTCAAATTGAATGATTAAGAATGATACCTTATTTTACAGGCTTAAACACCAAACTTATCTCTATCATTTAGTTGCGCAAAAGACGGTCGCAGACTGGTATACTTGCTCTGCTATGTCATTAATTTCTGCACAAAACCTGGGACGTTCTTTTGGTCCCGTTGATATCTTTGAGGGGATTGACCTCTCCATCTCCCATAATGCCCGCATCGCAATCGTCGGCAGCAACGGGGTTGGCAAGACAACCCTCCTGCGCATCTTAGCCGGTGAAGATGAACCAAGCGAAGGTTCGGTTTTCCGTTCGCGTGGTTTGCGGATTGGCTACCTGCCCCAGGAAGCCGTTCTTGAAACTGAAGGT
>CAYVOY010000182.1:0-3210 GCA_964453395.1 uncultured Anaerolineaceae bacterium | reverse complement strand
GCCGTGACAACTGCATGTCTCAATCTTCGCAATATGGTTCGGTTATTTTCCCTCTGAACGAAGAACAAAAAGCCATCGCGACTGAAGTTTTGGCAAAGGTAAAATCGAATGGCAGATTTTCTTGCCAGGTCGACACAAAAATCAAAGATGCGTCTACTTTTTGGCCAGCCGAAGAGTATCACCAAAGCTACTATAAGAAACACAACTTAAGCGAAGAAGAAAACAACTGGTGTTAGTTTTTAGAATAAGCCAAAAAGAAGTTATAATACCTGTATGTCTGTAAACAATGAAAATTTAAATGGAGTCAGCGAAAAACGCATCGCGATTTTAATTGACGGCGACAACGCTCAGGCTTCTCTGCTCGAACAAATCGTTGTCGAATCGAGCCGTTTTGGCAATGCCACAATTCGCCGAATTTATGGCGACTGGACTTCGACCAATATGAAATCCTGGAAAGACCCTCTGAATTCCTATGCTTTTCAGCCTTTTCAACAATTTAGCTATTCTGTTGGCAAAAATTCCACCGATTCTGCCATGATTATTGATGCAATGGATATTTTGCATTCCAATCAGGTAGATGGCTTTTGTCTGATTTCAAGCGACAGCGATTACACCCGCCTGGCAACCCGCCTGCGCGAAAGCGGCAAACTGGTGGTCGGCATCGGCAAAAGTTTGACTCCCCGCGCTTTTGTTTCTGCATGTGATGTCTTCATCTATACTGAAAATTTGGAACAACGCGAGCGTCAAAAGAAAGCCGCGGCCGCCAAACAACAGATGAGCAAGGAAGAGCAAACCCTGATTGATAACATTGAAGACGCAATCGAAATGGCCGGGACAGACGATGATGGTTGGGCACGGCTTTCCGAAGTTGGCACAGCCTTGCGGCGAATTGACCCGGGTTTCGACCCGCGCAGCTATGGCTCACGCCAGTTAGCCACCCTTGTCCGTACTCGGAAGACTTATTTTGACATCAAAAAACTGACCGGCAAATCGACCGTCGTCGTCCGTGCGAAAGATCAAGACTAATTTCAGGAAACAGGTAGCAGGTAACGGGAAACAGAAATAGTGTTTCTTTAGTTTTTGTCCGATTTTTTGTTGACGACGCGCTTCCCGATTCCCGCTTTCCTGTTTACCTGTAAGCGAATCCCTGACCTAGTCAAAATCATCGTCTTCGTCATACTCTTCCACATAAGACTCATTATAAAACTCATTCACTTTTTCACCGCTCTTATAAGAAACGCCACCCTGAAAGCCCATGTTTGGTTCATAATATGTAAACTCAAAATTCAATGAAGGATATTTTTCCGCCATTTTTTCGATAATTACCAAGGGTGGTTGCCATGCCGTACAAAAGGAATAACCAGCACTCATGCTCCCATCTTCATTATCGTCATAACCATAACCAACGGATTCGGCGTTCCAATAAGTCCCCCAGTGTTCAACGCGCCACTCACCGCTACCATATTTGCTTCTATTGATATACGCAGGAAAAGCATTCTCAGGATCTTTCTCCAATTGTTCATCAAACTTTGCCCATGCTTCTTTTAACAGTTCGTCGAACTCTGCATATACTTTATCCCATTCTTCTTCGGGAGCCCCAAACCTTATCTTCACTTGTCTAATAAAATCATTCCATAATTTATAGCGTATTTCATCGTGCGCTGCCTCAAATTTGGAATAAGGAACAACTTTGCTAAAGTCAAGAGCCTCACTTTCACTCTTTACCTCTTCCATAAATCTTGTAACATCATCCTTTGTCCCAGTTACCTTTAAGTTACAAAAACATTCGTTTGGCATACCATTCTCCTTGTTTTTTCTAATTATAATATATGGATTAATCCATAAGAAAATAAGTTTGTTAATGATTCCAAAAATCTCGTAACTATTGCCTGGAATAGTTGTTCCTTATAGGTTCTCCAAGGTTTTTAATACCCACTACTTTTGAAATATCAACCCGAAAATCTACTCCGGACGGTAAGTCGTCGGCTCTGATCCCCTCTCCTTATTCCCTTGACTCTTAACCCTTGTCACTCTCGTGTATAATTTCCCCGTTATGTTAAAAAATAAAATCATCTTCCTCGATATTGATCACACCCTCATTGACGAAAGCCTTTACCCCTCGGCTTCCGCCCTTGAGGCACTCAAGCAAGCCAAAGCCAACGGGCACAGGCTCTACCTCAATAGTGGACGAAGTGTTTGCCAGGTTTTTGACTACCTTTGGGAAATTGGCTTCAATGGCTTTATCGGTGGAAACGGCAGTTATATCGAATCTGAAGGCAAAGCCCTTTTTTATCAACCCATTCCGCAAGTTTTGACTAATCGCATTTGGTCATACCTCACGGAAAACCATATCGGTTTCTTTGCCGAAGGGCAAGAGAGTCTTTTTGCCGACCCGCTATACCTCCCCAAATTAGCGGCGCTGCTCAAACTGAGTGAGGCTGAAGCTCGAGCTAAAACCGACCGAATCTTTCCTTCAACCAGCTATAATCAAACCGAACCAAAAGAGAATGTCAACAAATTCAGCATCGTTCTGAATGATAATGTAGACCTTCAAGTAATTTCAAACTATGTAAAACCCGACCTCGTTACCGGGACATGGCAACTGTTTGGCCAACCACGCGAGTTCGCTGATCTCTTTCAAGGCGGAAATAACAAGGGAAACGCCGTCCAATTTTTGATGAACGCCCTCAACCTGCCAATGAGCGACAGCTTTTGCTTCGGCGATTCCTCCAACGACATCGAAATGCTCCGCATGGCAGGAACCGGTGTGGCGATGGGCAATGCCATCCCTCAACTTAAGGCAGTTGCCGATTACGTGACCGATCCAATTGGGCAGGATGGCCTCTGGAACGCATTTAGGCACCTCGAATTAATTTAACATATCTTTTGATTTGGTATATACTATACACTTGTGATGCCAACTGCCGAATGGCAGAAAGCTAATATTCTTTCAAGATTCGCAAATGATGAAAAACGGAAAATTGCAATCAAAACTATCAATCAGCAAGCGCTTGGCGCAAGCCTTCCTCGCTTTGATTTTGCTTGTTTGCTTACTTCCAACAAAAATCACCTATGCGCAAACAAACGAAGCCTCGCTCGAAATTTTCGAAATCAACAACCGCAATTTCCCCGAAATCTCCCTCAATATCAGGGGACATCATCTCAACGAAAACCTCTCCGGTCAGCTTTCTGATCTCGAAATCATCGAAG
>CAYVOY010000181.1:0-3228 GCA_964453395.1 uncultured Anaerolineaceae bacterium | reverse complement strand
GGGTTGAGCAGGGTTGCGCCGCTGTCAATCTCGCTGACTCTTTCCGGCAAAACTTCTTGCGCTTCCGGAGCTTGGGGAGGAGTTTCCGGCGGAATGGTTTCGATGGAGTCCGGATCGGGCGGTAATAAGGAAACCTGAAAATTGGTCTCCTCATTCTCGGCTGGCGGCTTGATTGCCCAATGCCCTGTTTTGAATTCCGCACCCGGGTTCTTGTAGCCATTCATCCCACTCAGCTCTTCAAAGCTAAGCGGTGTTTCGCGATAGTTATCAATTTCTTTAAATTGCGAACTGCTCTCATCCGAAGAAGCTTGCCCATTGGCAGCTGCCTTCGTCAGCTTCTCGCCTTCAGCTTTGGCTGATAGCTTTTCAGCATCCGAAGCGCTGACTTCTCCATCAGGATTTAATGGCCCTTGGTCTGTTGTCTCGGACTGAACTTGTTCATCGTTTGAAACTTGGTTTTCGTCCGTCTGATTCTGTTCAAAACTACTTGCCACCGCATCCCAAGACGAGACATTTTGATTTTCATGATTCGAGTTTTGATTCGAGTCTTGATTTTGTTCTTGTTTATTTTCTTGATTGGATTCCATAGCATCTCCTATCATATAAGCTTGATTTTAACATAAAGCCAGAGAAAGACAGTTTTCGAGATACAGGCGACGTAAACGGTAATCAAACTCAGCTCCTAAGCGTTAAATTTAATCACAAAATGCCAACCATAAGCTCTCACACATCTTCCTGCTTTATAATATAAGCAATGAACACAGTCCCCTTCTATAAGACTGACCCGATTGGGTTGACTTTGGCTGCCGATCAGGCTTTTAATCCTGAGCCGGATGCTTTGGATGTCGTCTGGGGAGTTGGGCTTGATGAGGATGGCCCTCTGAGTTTGTTTAGTACGCTTGGTTTACAGGCGCGAAGTTTTCATATTTTCCCTCAAATCAGTTTGAATAAAATTCCCTTTGACTGGATCGGGGGATTTTTTGCCAGACCGAGGATTGATAAAATTTATTCCAATTACGCCAAATTAACCGTGAACCCCTTACTTGAGCTTGAAGCTGTGATTGAATTTTGGTTGCGGAGTGGTTCCTGGCTGCAAGGGCGCATCAGCATCTTTAATCACGGAAGCGAAAATCTTGATGTCGGCGCAAGGCTCACAGCCCGACTGATCACCTTGCAGGGCAGTTCGGAGCTTCGCCCGGTCAAACAAGGTTTTCAAAACAAGCTCAAAGGACAGAGTGGAAATCTTTCCATCAATCTTGAAATCGAGGGCGGATCGACAACTATTCTCAGCCCTAACCTGGCTTTGGAGCAAAACAAGCAGCTCAAAGCCGAACAAAGTTTGCAATGTCTATGGCAATGCAAGCTTCAGCCCGGATCGGATGAGGCCTCAGCAGCTGATCGTCCTTTTCCGGTAAATTGGGACGGCGAAATTGCGAAGATTGAAATCGCCAACGATTGTCGCATGCTTCAGATTAGCACCGCGCTTCCCGCCTGGGATGCCGTAATCTATTCGAATCAGAATCAGGCTTTTCAGTTATTGCGCCGCGATGCTCAAAACTTGGTTCGACCGGACCGCAGCAGAAGTATTCATTCCGCCTTTACGCCGAAGCTTTCCCTTGGAAAATCGAAAATCTCTGCCCTTGAATTATGGCAAATTCTGAATAGCCTCATCCCTGCTCAAAGCGAATTGGCAGCCCGGATTTTTACTGATTTCCTCGAAGATGCTCTCCTTGAGCATGAGAAAAACCCGCAAAATGCGCTTCCCTTTCCCTGCCTTTGCGATTTAGGTTGGCGTATTCATCAGCAACTCGAAGGAAAAGAATTTCTAAATACGATATATCCACAACTGAAGAAGCTGAGCCTCGCCTGGTTTAGTCCGCAGCATGACCGCGACCAGGATGGCATCCCCGAATGGAGCAAAATTGAGCAGGCTGGGCTGACTTCCCTCCCCAATTTCGACCTTTTGGACGAAGAGGGTTTCCCTACCCAGATTATTGCGACCGAGCAAGTCAATCTGATTGCACTTTTGCGCATTGAATTGCGCGAATTACAAAAATTCGCTCAAATTGCCGAAGATTTGGAAGCAATCGCTGAGATCGGACAGCATCTTTCGGTTTTTGAAAGATTTTTGGCTAATTACGAAAACAAGACAATCAATAATACGGTGCTCGATTTTGAAAGCGGCCAGTGGCAAAAAGGCGAACTGATTTATGATGGCAAGCTGGAAGATTTTGGCGAAAAAGCAATCTATTTTGCCAAAGCCAGTCGCTTGAATTTACGCCTGAAGCCCCAAATCCAGCTCAAGAAACCGGCTACATTTTATCTGCACGGTGAAAATCAGGACGGTGAGCAAGTGGTTGAGGCGATTGAGCCGATTAATTTGCTTTGGCTACCCGGCAGTTTCTTTTATACGACAAAAGAACGCTACAGCCGAATTGATAATATTAGCGCTCTCGATCTCAAAGATTGTAACTTGCGAATTCATAAGGCTGACCTGGAATGTCGGGATATTGGCTTGCTTTTCACTCTTCCCGACTCAGAGCCAGAACCAGAACCAGAAGAAGACTCTGAAGCTTCACTTGAAACAATTATCTCAAACTATGAGTTTGGCATCCCCGAAAACCTCAATTCGGAGGCTGAGGAACAGCAGGTCAATCTCGCTTGGAATTTGTTGCTTGTGGCGGATTTGATTCGCAAAGGCGAGAGCGCAATCGCGTTTCAATTGCTCAATCAGCTGATTTTGGCGCAGGGAAAACAACTCAGTCAGCAACACACTACAAGCGACCGTTGGGATGCCCGAACGAGCCGAATTTTGGCATCGCGCAATACAATCGGCGGGCTCATCCCGGTGAGTTTGCTTCTCGATATGGCTGGAATCCGAATTTATAATGAAGACAAGCTTAGCATTCAAGGACAAAACCCCTTTCCCGGAGCATTCAAGTTGCTCTATCGCGGTTTGGAAGTGATTCGTGAGGGGAAAAATTCGACCGTTCGTTTCCAAGACGGAAGTTTGCAATATCATTTTGGGAGCTCATTAAAATTCTTCGTTCATGAAGAGAATAAGAGTCCGGCAGAGTGATGTAAAATTAAGGCATGAAATCTTTCCGTTTCTTCTTTCTTTTTTTGTTATTAAGTTTGTCGGTTTTAGTCTCTTGCCGACCTGAAAGCCCGACAGTAACAACGACACCGCTTTCAATTACTTTAAGCGAGGAAGAATTGATGGAAACG
>CAYVOY010000180.1:0-3275 GCA_964453395.1 uncultured Anaerolineaceae bacterium | reverse complement strand
AAAAGAAATGTGTTCAGGACACTATATTGAGAAACTCAGGCTTTATAATTATGGTGCGTTATTAACTTCTCTTTAGCTCGCGCATCGTATCTTTGCGATTTACGCCAATCTGGCGGCCAAATTGTTTCAGCTGATAATCTTCGTAATCGGTCCAATTGCCGAGGAATAGTTTTGGCTTTTGATCTCCGCCTAATTCCAAAATATGGGTCGCAATCCGGTCTAAAAACCAGCGGTCATGGCTGACAACAATTGCACAACCGGCAAATTCTTCCAAAGCCTGTTCCAAAGCGCGAAGGGTGTTGACGTCCAAATCATTGGTCGGCTCATCCAACAGGAGAACATTTGCGCCAACTGTCAATGTTTTTGCCAGAAATACCCGGTTTCTTTCGCCACCCGAGAGGGTCTTAATCGCCTTGGACTGATCTGCGCCGGTAAAATTAAACGAAGCACAATACGCCCTGCCATTAACCGTATAATCGCCAAGCACCAAGTTGTCCGCACCACCGGTTATCTCCTGAAATACGCTTGCTTCGGGATCCAGTGTGCGGAATTGATCGGCATAACCCAGTTTGACAGTCTCGCCAAGCGTTACCTTCCCTTTATCCGCATCCAACAATCCGGCGATGATTTTTATCAAAGTTGACTTGCCGGCACCGTTTGGCCCAATTACACCCACAATCGACCCAGCCGGGACAGAAAGATCCAGGTCATCAAGCAAAACTTTATCCCCATAGGCTTTGCTAACGCCTTCCAGCTCAATGACCACATTCCCTAAACGCGGACCGGAAGGGATATAAATTTCCAAATCCTTGCGCAATTTCTCATGTTCTTGATTGAGCAAGTTTTCATAAGCTGAAACACGTGCCTGACCCTTCGCCTGGCGCGCTTTTGGCGACATTCGTATCCATTCCAACTCATGTTGCAAGGTGCGCTGACGCTTGCTTTCCGTTTTTTCTTCAATTCGCAGGCGTTCCTGCTTTTGTTCCAGCCAGGATGAATAATTGCCCTTCCAGGGAATTCCTTCCCCACGGTCGAGTTCCAAAATCCAACCAGCGACATTGTCGAGGAAGTAGCGGTCATGCGTTACTGCAATGACGGTCCCCGCATAATTTTGCAAATGATGCTCCAGCCAGGCGACCGATTCAGCATCGAGATGATTGGTGGGCTCATCCAGCAAGAGGATATCTGGTTCTTCGAGCAAAAGTTTGGTCAGGGCAACCCGACGTCGTTCACCGCCCGAAAGCACCGAAATCGGCGTGTCAGCCGGAGGGCAGCGCAAAGCGTCCATGGCTAATTTGAGGTGCGAGTCTAAATTCCAAGCATCGTGATGATCCAGTTTTTCTTGCAGCTTACCTTGTTTTTCAATCAGAGCTTCAAAATCAGCCTCCGGGTCAGCGAAAGCCTCGTTGATGGCATCAAATTCAGCCAGCATGTCAACAACCGGCTGCACAGCCTCTTTGATGACTTCGATAACAGTTTTGCTTTCATCGAGGACAGGTTCCTGCTCCATCAATCCGACGGTATAACCCTTGGATCGGGCAATCTCGCCGATGTAGTCCTCGTCTTTGCCCGCCATAATGCGCAGAAGAGTTGATTTGCCGGAGCCATTCAAGCCCAATACGCCAATTTTGGCACCATAATAAAAGCCCAGCGAAATATCCTTGAGCACTTGCTTGTTTGGCGGGTGAATCTTCCCCACCCTCATCATTGAATAGATGACTTGTGTATCTGAAGCCATATCGTCTCCTGTGTTTATTTAGTTAGGGCAATTGTACCTGATTTGCAGGTGACAGCAGCCAGCCGGGTTAACGGTAGTTTTGAAAAATATTGGGCAGCTTTCGTGATTGGATGATTCTACAAGGATCTTGCACGAACCCACACATTTGTTCATCTTAGCAATTTCACGGTGGGTCAATGGTATCGATGGGGAGAAATATTCCCTCACAGATTTGCGAATTAAAGTTATAATCATAGCAGGTACATAGTTATGAAAACTTATTTTCACTCTCTTTGAGAACGTCAACAGAACGCTGGTCAGCGTTCATTCAACTGTTGTCGCATAGCTGACCTTTCCTGAAAAGCTTCCAGCCTTCCGGATCCGCTGATATGTGACAGCGGATTTATTATTTAAGGTTATTTACCGGAAGAGGAGTTAGCGAAAAAAATACCCAGACTTGCTTTTATTGAAATCGCTTTTTTAAGTTAGCTAAATTTTTTATTGACTAGACTAAAAACCTTTCAGGAGAAGTTATTATGCGTGAAAAAATTTCAAAATTCTTTGCTTCCTATTGGGGAATTATCTTAGTAGGCGCAATTATTGGTATTTTGGGCCCTGTTTTGCAATATCTGGGCAATCCCCCCAACATGGGAATTTGTGTTGCGTGTTTTGAACGCGACATCGCCGGTGCGCTTGGTTTGCATCGTGCCGGAGTCGTGCAATACATTCGTCCCGAAATTATCGGTTTCGTTTTGGGCTCAACCGTTGCAGCCTTGCTTTTCCGCGAATTCAAAGCGCGGGCCGGCTCCGCCCCGATTGTTCGTTTCGTCTTAGGCGTTTTTGCCATAATCGGCGCACTGGTCTTTTTGGGTTGCCCGTGGCGCGCTGGTTTCCGTCTTGCCGGTGGTGATATGACCGCTCTGGTTGGAATTTTGGGTTTGGTAGGTGGCATCTGGATTGGCGTTGCTTTCCTCCGCTCCGGCTTCAATCTTGGTCCGAGCAAGAAAACCTATCCTGCAGTTGGTTGGATTATGCCCATTATGATGATCGGTTTGTTGCTTTTGCTCATCTTCAGACCGGTTTTCAGCGAAGGCGGTCCTATTTTCTTCAGCGAATCAGGTCCCGGTTCAATGGCTGCCCCAATTTTGATCTCTTTGGGTGCTGGCTTGTTGATTGGCTTTTTGGCCCAGCGCAGTCGTTTCTGCACGATGGGTGCCGTGCGTGATGTCATTTTGCTTAAAGATTATCGTCTGTTGAGTGGCGTTGTTGCATTAGTTGTTGTCGCTGCTGTGACCAATCTGGCTTTGGGTCAGTTTAAATTTGGTTTTGCCGGTATGCCAATCGCGCACAGTAACATCCTTTGGAATATCCTCGGTATGGTTTTGGCCGGTTTAGCCTACGCTTTGGCTGGTGGTTGCCCAGGTCGTCAACTTTTCTTAGCCGGCGAAGGAAATGGCGATTCTGCAATTTTCGTTTTGGGCATGATCACCGGTGCTGCAATCTCCCACAACTTCAATCTGGCTGGAAAAGCCGATGCGATGGTGGACGGTGTTTTGCA
>CAYVOY010000179.1:0-3298 GCA_964453395.1 uncultured Anaerolineaceae bacterium | reverse complement strand
TGAAGTCCAAATCTTTGTCAATAAAAGCTTCGCTGATTAATCCGATGCGCATCTTTTCTCCTTTAACATAGCGTGTAAATCATCACAACGTTTTTCCCAAAGCAGACTAAATTCTGAGGGGCTGACGATTCTTTTTTCGAGGTCGGGGACGGATTTTATGCCTTCTTTGAGGCACCAGTCGACGCAAATTTGGTAGGCTTCCCAATCGAGATCGTCTTCGTCCCAGATGATTGCTGTCTGGCTCAAACCGAGCAGGTGCATCGCCAAGGCGCGGTGATGACCGTCGGTTAGGACGAGGCGGTTTTGCAAAAGCTTTACCGGTAATGGTTCTATTGTGGATAAATTTTGCCTTTCCAACCAGCTGAGAATCGCTTCCAAACGAGGTTCGGAGATATAGAGCTGACTGGGTTGTAATATTCGCAAATCAGCGTAAAGCGCTTCATTTTTCATAGCTCAAATTCTACTCTATGGGCGGAATTAAATGATTGATTATCGATTTATTATAGACCGCTCAGAAAGCGGGGGAGGCTTGTCAGCTAACAGTTTCCTGCTGAAAGGCAACTGTTAGCTGAGTTTGGCGGGATAATTATTTTTGTCTCTCAGAATGCTTATTTCCTCGAGAGGAACATTCTAAAAACTTCTCTCAATAGATCTGTTTTCTATTCGTGTCTAAGGGCTTCAACCGGTTCCATGTTGGAGGCTTTTTGCGCCGGGTACCAGCCAAAGAATACCCCGACCAGTGTCGAGAACAATGTCGCCAACAAGACAGTTTCGGTCTGCACGACCGGCACCAATGGTACACCAGACCTTGCTGCGTAACCCCCAATAATGAGTGAGAAAGCCCAACCGAGTCCAATTCCCAAAATACCGCCAATCAGGCTCAAAAGCCCAGATTCCGTTAGGAATTGAATCATAATGTCCAACTTTCGGGCACCGAGAGCTTTTCGCAAGCCAATTTCGCTTGTCCTTTCGGTAACCGTTACGAGCATGATATTCATAATCCCAATTCCACCAACCAAAAGCGAAATACCGGCAATACCTGAGAGCAAAATTGTCATAATGCTGGTAACCTGCCCGGCAATATTGGCAATGTCTTCCTGATTTGTCAAGGTAAAATCATTCTCTTGCCTGGGGGTAAGGCGATGCGATTCGCGCAATATTTGTTGTGCTTCTTCAATTGCCAAGGGGATTGAGGCTGAGTCTTGCGCTTGAATAATGATGGAATGCACCGAATTTGGTATGGTTTGCCGAACGATTCGCATTTGCATCGTCGTAATCGGCATATATCCTTGCAAATCAGGATTGTTAAACTGCGTACCGCCTTTGGCTTTCGTAACACCAATCACACGATAAGGCGAATTGTTAATCCGTAACTCACTGCCAACAACCCCGCTGCTCCTTCCAAGCAGTCTTTCTGCCAATTCGGGCCCAATCACAACCACCGCAGAACGCGCATCAATATCCGCCTGACTAATATAAGCTCCTTCTTCGATCTCTACTCCGGTGATGTCTGCATACTCGGGAAAGCTGCCTGTAAAAGAAGTTTGTATGTTATTATCGCCGGAAACGACTTCTGTTAGCGCTGACATTACCGGCGTAACACGCAAAATATGGGGTGCACGCATGCGGTTTGAAAGTGCATCAACATCACTAATCGTCAGAGCTTTCGCGTTCGTGACTTCTTCCATTCCACCGGGCATCACATAGATAGTATTCGTACCAATCGACTCGATTTGTCCCAAAATGCTATCCTGAGCTCCGGCACCGATTGAGAGCATCCCAATCACCGAACCAACCCCAATCACAATTCCTAAAACGGTCAGGAAAGAGCGGGTTTTGTTCCCAAAAATACTTGCCAAGGCTTCTTTGACAACTCTAAAAAAGCGCATCATTCCAAGCCTCCTTCCACTATCTTACCGTCAAAAAGGCGGATGGTGCGTTGTGCCTGGCTGGCAACGCCGGGGTCGTGGGTAACAATCACGATTGTTGTGCCATTCTCGCGGTTAAGCTTGAGCAGCAAATCCATCACTTCTTGTCCGGCAACAGAATCAAGGTTGCCGGTTGGTTCATCTGCCAAAATGATGGCAGGGTGATTGACCAAGGCACGCGCGACGGCCACACGTTGTTGCTGTCCGCCGGAAAGCTCGTTTGGTTTGTGGTTCATACGGTCTTCCAAGCCAACCACTTTGAGCATTTCTTTGGCGCGTTCGTTCATATTATCTGTGTTGTCGCTGTATCGCATTGGCAATTCCACATTCTCAATCGCATTGGCACGAGGCAGCAAATTGTATTTCTGAAAAATAAAACCAATCTTGCGATTTCGGGCGATAGCCAATTCGTCATCGACCAGGCTTGAAACCAGAAGTCCATCGAGGTGATATTCACCGCTGCTGGGCGAATCGAGACAGCCGACCATATTCATCAGCGTTGATTTACCTGATCCGCTGGGACCCATGATGGCAACCATTTCACCCGGGTAAATATCCAGGCTGACACCACGCAGAGCATGAACATCGTTACCACGCCCCAAATGGAATACTTTGGTCATATTCCGTATTTGGATAACAGGTTTTTCCATTACTTCGCTCACTTTATGGCATCCCTGCTGGCATGAAACTGCTAAATTGAGACATGATGTCGTTTGGCGGATTGATGACGATTGCTTCACCCTCGGCAATTGTAGTTTCGAGTATTTCGGCTAATCGTGAGGAATAAGAACCTACTTTAATCTCCACCATTTCTGGCACACCGTTCCGCAAAACATAGACATACTGTTTATCACCCCGGCTAACAACTGCTTCAGCCGGTACAACCAGGACATTCGGTTTTTCGCTGGTGAGAATATTCACCGCTGCCGTCATTCCGGGCTTGATGCGATCGGATTGATCGTCTTGTTCGTCAAGTTTGATTGTGACAGTGTAATTCACAATTCCTGTACTTCTTTCAGCAGTATCGGAAATATCACTAACCACACCGAAAAATTCTTCATCAAAATAGGCATCAAAATACAAAGTTACCTTTTGGCCAATCTCGATGGACGGGATATCAATTTCGGAAATCGGCACTTCGATGAAAAGCTCACTCATATCGGCAACCTGGACGGCAACTGTGCCCGGGCTGACCTGGTCATCCGTTTTTTGTTCGATGCTCAAAACGGTTCCGTCAAATGGAGCTGTGATATGTTGACCCTCAAGCTGTTTATCAGCCAAAGCCAATTGCAGCTCAAGTTTATTCACTTCTTCGATATCAGGACCGTTTTTAATTTTGTCTAAATCAGCTTGCGTGTTTTCATTCGTCT
>CAYVOY010000178.1:0-3299 GCA_964453395.1 uncultured Anaerolineaceae bacterium | reverse complement strand
TCCGGCCTACAGTTAAGTCAGGAATTATCCAAACCTAAATTTTCTTTTCAATCTCGTCCATTGCTAAGGCGATGAAATCTTCAACGCCATGGCGCCGGGGTTACACCTCCTTAGTGTGTGGTCACGAAATCAAGTTTGATAAAAGCCACGAAACCAAATCATGGCAAGGACGCATAATATAACTGATTGCCAAAGGCGAGGAAGACTTTTCTGTCCGCGCTGACATAAAAAGCTGTCGCTCCACTCTTCGGTAAACTGCCTGAGCTTGCCCCGCTTCGATAGACCTTGTTCAAATTTAGACGCAGGCTAAATTGATACAATTCCGCTCGATCGGCCTCAAGATAAAAAATCGAAGGATCAGGTGGCTGTGAATAGGCAAAGCGGGAGAATTTTAGGTTTTCAAAATCCGTATTGCTTCCCGCCGTGCCCGTATCGGCATAAGTATAAGGATCATCACAGCTGTTTACACCCCCGAACCAAGGGTTAGTGCATCGCGAAGTGTGTCCGTCTGCATGGAGCAGGAAAATTTCTTCGCCATCCACTTCAATGTCAACTGCTTTGCTCAAATCAATTTTCACTTGATCAAAAAGCGAATTCGGTTCAACCGCAAAATTAGCGGTTAAGCCACGATAAATCCAAACCGACTGATTGCCCGAATCGAGGACATAGAGACGGTCGCTATTGAAAACAATGGCCTTCAAATCAGACCAGCCACCTTCCGGTGTGGGCAAATGCGCGGCAACCGGACTTTGCCCAATCGAACAATAAGCCAAATTGCCTTCCCCATCAATCGCCAAAATTGGCGCTTTGGCAGGGTTATTTATCGGGATACTTATCATGTCAACCAGGTTTCCCAACTTCACACCGCTATAAGTTCCCGGCTCGCATTTGAAGTCACTGTCGATTTGATAGCCATTGGAACTTGCCCGAAAGGCTTTGACCGAACCGCTTGCGCGGTCCAGCAAAAAGAGATCGCTGTTCAGCGAAGCAATCGCCCCGATATCCATGCCCGGAGCTTGCGCAGTAGAAAAAGCGATCGAGTATTGCAGACGTCTTGCTCCATCCAGGTCATCCAAAGCAAGTTGAACCCGTTGGCGCAAGGCTTTCACTTCGGCAGTATCTTCATAAGAAGCGGCTTTATCAAGAAACAGCAAAGCTTGCTGCCAGCCTTCGCGCTGAAGGTCGCGGCTTTCCATCAAAGCGGCGTTGTTATACGAGGCTTCTGCCTGTGCCAAATAATAAGCATACTCCTGTTGTTCTCCTCGAGTAAAGAAGATCATCGCCGCAGCGAAGACAACCACAAGGGGAACAATAACCGCGATTAAGACTTTATGAAGCGTTGACAATTCTTTTTTCTGCGAATTTTCATCGTCAAATTCGCTCGGCTTTCCGGCAGCGGCAATCTCTTCCGCTTTTTGCTCCACGTTACGCAACCATCCGGCTCCGGCAGCTACACCTTGCAAAGCTTTGTCTTTGAGGGCGCCGAAATCCGGTTTCGGCAAGGGTTCAAAAGCTTGAGTTTCTTCGCCCTCTTCCTCAACTTCATCATCATATTCTTCAAAGTTCCCTGCATCATCCTCAGGACGATTTTCAAAATCCTCATCCTCATTTTCGTCATCCGTTTCCGGATCAGTCTCAAAAGCAATCGTCAATTCATCGTCCAAATCAGCCTGTGTGACTTCTTGTACTGGTTCAACCGAGGAAGATTGAAAACCTGCCTGAGCAAATAAGTCATCCGCCAGGCTGGCTGGTTGAGGGAGATCCTCAACGCTTTCTAAATCGTCCTGAGGGACGCTTTCCTCAAAGCTTTCATCATCGCCTTCCTCGTCAAGGTAATCGGCATCGGATGTTTCGCTATCCAATTGAAAAGCGGGTAACAAAGTTGCAAATTCAAAACCGTCTTCCGTTTTTATTGCCCCTGAACCTTCATTTAGCCGAACAACCGCCAGGGGCTCATTTTCATCTGCTCTTAATTTGAGTTCACCAACAACCATCGCCAAATCATCATTTTCGCCCAAATGGCTCTCTATCTTTTTACTAAAAATCAGGGTTTGCTCATCTTTTAATTCGCTTTGAAAATAACGCGGTTTGACGACAGTGGTAAGTCCCAAGCCACGCGCTTCAACTGATTCATCAAAAAAGCTCTCCACGGCTCCATCCGAAAAAAGATTTGCCTGGCTTGCGCCCACTTGAGCAATAAAAAGTGAATCCAAATGAACAACGCCTAAGGACAAAATTGCTGTTTGCCATTTTGTGGAGTCATCAAATTGATTGTTTTGTTTCAAAAACCAGCTATTCAGCCCATCTATAAACGCCCGCATCGATTTCGTCACCGAACCGCTGGTCTTATAGAATTCTTTTGCTTGATTTTCCAGTTCAGCTTTTAAAGATTGAGCGTTTTCAAACGGCTGATTCAAGCCAACAAAAACCAACAATTGGTCTTCTTCCCTTCCTCGTGCTCGTTGGCGGGGACTGTTGAAGCAGGCTAAAAACGAGCGCTCCTCATTCGTTTGAAAAATTGTCAGATCGTATTTCATAGCTACCTTACCTGTAAATTGCAATTTGCTTAGTACATACAGTACAACATCCGTGCCAGAGAGTATAATTTTGCACATGAAATTTAATTTAATCAACAAGTATGAAGACTGGGAAACAATCAAAAACGAATGGGACGAATTGCTAAAATCCAGCTTTGCTCAATATCCATTTCTCGAATTTTGGTATTTACAAAACTGGTGGCAAACTTTAGGCGGCGGCGAATGGTCGCCCGAAAATTCGGAATTAAAGATCATCACTGCCAGAGAAAACGATCAATTAATCGGCATCGCGCCACTTTTTTCTTCTTTTAAGGATGGCTCTCCAAAAGCTTTACGCTTCATTGGGCAAGTTGAAATTACCGATTACCTCGATTTTATTGCCTTGCCCTCCTCTTTGGAAGCCTTTTTGAGTGGCATGCTTGATTTCATTGATACCAACCCAGAGTTTGAGACGAAACGTCTTGAATTGGCCAATTTTCGCGACGATTCACCTTCAATTGCCCTCTTCGAGGAACTTTCTCGCCGGAAAGGGCGTACTATTGATTCGGAAGTTTTACAACCGGCACCGACAATTCTTTTACCAAGCACCTGGGAAGACTATCTGCAAGGGCTTTCAAAGAAACAACGTCACGAAGTGCGGCGAAAAGAACGCAATTTGGAACGCGATTTTGAGGCTGAATTAATTTTCGAGAATGAATGCTGCGATTTGGACGTTGAAATTGTGAACTTCATCGAAATGATGCGCAACGAAGAAGTTAAACG
>CAYVOY010000177.1:0-3334 GCA_964453395.1 uncultured Anaerolineaceae bacterium | reverse complement strand
CCACCGGAAAGCAAAACATCCCGAACAGAAGGTGTGTTACGAATGTATTCAATACAAGCATCAATTTGCTTGAGCGTTCGGGAACCGTCTTGTTGCCCGGCGATTCGGCGGCGAGTGCAGTGCCGACAATACATTGCGCATTGATCGGTAATCAAAAAGAGCACACGATCCGGGTAGCGGTGAGTCAAACCGGGAACAGGGGAGTCGGTGTCTTCATGCAAGGGATCTTCCAAATCCTCAGGGCTGCGATAAGCTTCGGCGCCTTGTGGCACGGCTTGTTTGCGGACCGGATCGTTGGGATCGTCCGGGTCAATTAGCGTTAAATAGTAGGGGGTAATGGCCATACGGAAGTTCTGCAAAGCTTCATTGACCCCGGTTTCTTCTTCGGCAGTTAAAGGCAGGTATTTTTTAAGCGTTTCGAGATTGGTTATTCGATTTTGCACCTGCCAATGCCAGTCATTCCATTTAGCATCCGGCACATCGGCGAAAAGTTTTTGCCTTCGAGCCTGGGTTGCTTTATTAATATATTTATCTTCTGCTTTCATTGCATTACTCCTCTGGTTAAAAAGGACCTGCTACGACTGAATTATCGCAGCAGGTCTTAACTAATTGATTAAATGTAATTCTTTTCAAAAATCTCGCGCAAAGCAGCGGATTCGCGCAGCTCGTGGAGGGTGATTGCAGCATGGTTCTTGGTGTAGCCATTACCGATAATCATGGTAACGTCTTTTCCAACACCTTCGGCACCAAGCGCAGCGCGTGTGAAACTGGTCGCCATGCTAAAGAAGTAGACCAAACCGCCATCGCGAACAGGAAGAATTGTGGACATTTCGGAACCTTCAACGTTGACAACGTTGATTGCGACATCATATTCTTTTCCGTCATTGGCAGCCAAAGCTTTTTCCAAGACATCCATCGGATTGTTAGCGTCGGCAACAAAGAATTTATGAACAAACTTATTGTCCAAAAGCGTGCGTTCCGGGCGATCACTGCGGCTCATACCGACAATGTTACCGGTTGGACCGACACGTTTCATCGCTTCATAACCGCAGAGCATTCCGCTCTTGCCACCGGCTCCGAGAATGAGGACGGAATCACCGGGGCGAACGATATTCGCGGTTTGGGCAGGTGCACCAGCAACATCAAGGGCTGCTAATGCAAGTGCTTCCGGCATATCTTCGGGTAATTTCGCATAGATAGCGCTTTCAAAGAGGATTGCTTGAGCTTTTACATCAACCCGATCGATATCAGGATGAACAGCCAATATCTCTTCAATTTTGAGTGGGGTAGTGGAAAGCGAGACCAAAGAAGCGATTCTGTCGCCAACTTTGATGTCTTTGCGATCTTGCAGGGCAGGTCCAATTTTCGCGACGGTGCCCATCAGCATACCGCCGGAACCGGTTACCGGGTTTTGCATTTTTCCACGGCTGCCAACGATGCCGAGAATCATTTCACGAAGGCGTGCTTCGTCTGCTTCGGATGCTTCCCAGAGCTGTCTGAAACTGGCAGAATCAACGTTGAGAGCAGAAACATCAATGAGAATCTCGTTGTCAAAGATTTCCATTGTATTGTCGATTTTTTGAGCAGCCTGCGGAAGCAAACCTTTAGGTTCAATCACACGATGCGCTCCATATTTATTACCCATTGCCATACTAAAAATCCTCCAAATTATAAAGTTTGATTATTTACGCTCAGGCAGACCGAGAATTTCACGGGCTTCTGCCGGAGTTGCGATTTCGAGATTCAGTTCTTTTGCAATTCGAACAATTCGTGCGACCAACTCGCCGTTAGATACAGCGATGCGCTCACGATTGTATTTGACATTATCTTCAAAACCAACACGAACATGTCCGCCGAGCAACATCGACATGACGTTCAAATCGAGTTGTGTTCGGCCAACACCGGTAACGGTGAAAGTGGCATCAGCAGGGATGGACTCGCGCAAGAAGAGCAAGTCGCGGGGAGTGCCGGTTGCGCCGCCATTGACGCCCAAGACAAAGTTGAAGTGCATAGGAGATTTGATATAACCTTTTTTGTGCAAACGAAGTGCCATATCGACATGAGATTTATCGAAGCATTCGAGTTCAGGTTTAATCCCGCGACCATACATGCGTTCGGCAAATTCGATAATCATATTTTCGGTGTTGATGAAGATTTCATCGCCGCCAAAATTCATCGTGCCGCAGTCAAGGCTCGCCATTTCAGGGTTAAGCTCGGTTGGTTGCAAGCGTTCTTCTGCGGTCATACCGGTTGCGCCACCGGTGGTTGGCTGGATGATTGCATCCGGACAAGCTGCTTGAATTGCATCAATAATGAGCTTAAAGCGCTCTTTATCTTGCGTGGAAATGCCATTATCCCAGCGAGCATGCAAGTGAATAATTGCTGCGCCGGCTTCATAGGCGGATTTTGCTTCGCGAACAAAGTCTTCGATAGTATAAGGAACCGCAGGATTCATCTCCTGGGTAACTTCTGCGCCGCTAATTGCAGCTGTGATGATAATTTTATTTGCCAAGTCATTACTCCTTTTTATTCAAATCTGGATTTATCCCAGACGTTGTTTATCTTTGGGGGTGATGCAGGTGCCGCTTGCTCGGGCTACCAAAATTGGTTCAGCCAAAACTTCCGCAGCAGAATCGCTGATATCAGGGCGGGGAGAAATCACTTTCCAGGCCTCAAAAGCCATTTTGCGAGAAGTGTTCCCTTCACTGCTTATCCAACCTTTGGCTTCGATAAAATCTCCGGCATAAACCGGCGCCAAAAATTCGATGTTGTCATAAGCCCGGAATAAGCCTTCGTCGCCATCGCGGCGAATCAGCAGTTCAGTGGCAACGTCGCCAAAAAGCTTGGCCATATGCGCTCCGTCAACCAAACCGCCACCATAATGAGCGTCTTCAGCCCCGATTCTCAATCTAATAATAACTTCGTTCATTTTCTCTCCTTTCAAATTAAAAAGCGCCATGTGTAAACAAACACATAGCGCTCCATGCTTATGCATGACAGTGGCCGAAATTGTTTCGGCACACCAAGACCTGGAAGAGGACTCTTCTTCAGTCCTTCGGCGACGGATAATTCGATTCTTCTCCCAGTCCCGGGATAAAAACGAAGTTTCTATACAATCCGACGCGCCTCTATTAACGATATTCTATTTTGGCAACTTCATTATAAATGTGATTATATCTGATAGTTTAATATTCGGGAAGGGTAAAAAATGGTCAATTTGTGAATTGGTTCACTATCAAATTGAAAAAGGTTCGGCTCAGATGGGACAGGGTAGGCTATAATATCGCGATTATCTTTGAAAAGGACTTATTATGGCAATCAAAACTACAGAAAG
>CAYVOY010000176.1:0-3338 GCA_964453395.1 uncultured Anaerolineaceae bacterium | reverse complement strand
TTGAAGCAAATATCCGGTTTGTAATGGCGGATTGTGTCAATGATGGTGTCATCTGCTTCGAGAAATTCAGCCTGATGTCCACCGTCTTTAAGGGCATTAACCAGACTGAGCACGGTCGACTCAGAATCGAGATCGTCCCATTGGTCTGCGCTCATGCCTTCGAACTTAGGTGCGTTTTCTTTTAAATTTGCTAAGACAGCAACACGAAAACTTTTCATTTCTTTCTATGGTTTCTCCTGGAAATTATCGTAGTGATAAAACAACCATTTATTATAGTAGCAATTTTGAAAATGGGGAAAAGAGCGGAAACGGGAAGCAGGTAACAGGAAGCAGGAAACAGGTAACAGGGGGGGTCGTCAACAAAAAATCGGATAAAAACTTAAAAGACACTGATTTTGAGTTCCTGTTGAACCTCTAACAAGAACTTTGTTGGGCTTAGATTTCTCTTAACTTTTCCCACACCTTGACCATAGCATAGGTGTCCAGTCCGCAATATTTCAGAAGATGCTTTCTTGCTATTTCGAATTCAGCTTTCGTCATGGTTGCCATTCTCGCAAAGGTTTCTGATGCTTCCATACCATTATGGATTCCCTCCAAATTGCGATAATCCAGCGCAGGGTCATTAGGGAACAAGGCAGGTAAAACATACTTAATAGAATACGATCCCTGCATAGCCTGGCAGTAATACCACTTCTTTTGAAAAGGAACCATAAGGTCAACCATGTTGTCGTGGATGTTCAAAAGGTGACTCTGAAGATCTGGGAATATATCTGCAAGTCTTTTAATTTGAGTTTTTTCAAATGCCATATTATATGCCGCAGTACAGACATTGAGAGGAATATCCTCACAGAGCTGTTCAGCCAATTTTCGGCGTGGGTCTTCGCCAGGATATGCCAAAAACTCTTTGTGGTTTAACTCTCCACCTTCCTGTTTAATGTAATGGAGTGAGTATTGGAAGACAATTTGCTCAAAGGGACGGGAATGGTCATATAAGGGGATAGCAGGCTGAAACGACTCGAAATCTAAAAAATATAACGGGTAATGAAATGTCCTCAAAAATCCTCTGATGCTTTCTGCATCAATGTCAGGCGGATAGTGAAACAACTCGTGCTCAATTTGCTTTTTCTGAGAAGCAGACAAAGCATCGCAAGTGTTCAAATCTTCAAAGGACACAAGCCCCTTGCGATAGCACTTGAATTTAATGGATGTTCGGGCTCCGGCAACATCAAATACATTTGGCTTTGGCAGATTTCTTGTGCAGTATCCAAAAAAACCGCAATTATAAGGAGAGAAGCAATGCTCTCCAATATCATCCTTCGGTTCATCTGTATGTAACATATATTCTCGGATGTTGGCAATATTTGATCTAACCTCTGGCTGAAGACGCAAAACTTCAGCTGTAATATCCACCACGGTAAACAACTCATCGAGGTCAAGCTTTCCGAATCGCTCATATTGATTGTTTATATGGATGATATTGCAGGATTTTACCGTGTATCCAAGCTGTGATAGCACATAACATTGAAAGGCTACATCGTGATAATAGATGTCGTGGACAGAGGTTGAGCTTTTTACTTCATAAATCTCAACCTCTTTGTTTTCAAGTATTCTCAGAATATCAATGCTACAGAACAAGCCATTTATCGATAGTGATGCCTCGGCAATAACAGAAGTTTTTTGCTCGATAAGCTGCTTTGTAGTCGAAATCATGTTATCTAAATCGCCATAAGGAACTTCTACAAAATCATCGAACAGCTCCTTAGCAAGGTCGCCGACATTCGAGCCTGCAGCTAAAACGGCCTGGTTCTTTACAGATGAATCAAACTCATCAGGAAAGTTATTCTGCAGCCACACCATCTTAGTACATTGTATTGCAGAACAATATTGGGATTTTGATATGTTATTGTTCATCCTGCCAGCTCCTTTAGGAATTATTCAATATCAAAGGCCACTTTTAAATATTGAATCATTCCTTCTTTGTGAGTTTCGTATGACGTTTCTTTCTAGCAAAGGCTGGCGACCTTATCGCCATGCTTTGCTGTAAGCTCACTCATAATGCTTTAATGCTTCCTTTTGAACAATATCCATAAATATGTTTTCTTCGCTTCGGGCGACATATTAGGAAACAGGGAACATTCAAATCTGCATACTGTCAACTGCAAACTGCCTACTCTTCCGTCGTCACCAAAGTTCCAATCGTTTTACCGTGAATTGCAGCCATCAGTGCGCCGGGTTCCCAGAGATTTAAGACCAAAATCGGCATGTCGTTGTCCATGCAGAGCGAAATAGCGGTGCTGTCCATCACGTTCAGACGCTGGCTGATTGCATCGATATGGCTCAGCTTGTCATAGCGTTTGGCGTCCGGATGGATTTTGGGGTCGCAGTCATAAACACCGTCAACTTTGGTGGCTTTAATGACCACGTCGGCACCGATTTCAGTTGCCCGAAGTGCAGCGGCGGTATCTGTTGAAAAATAAGGGTTGCCTGTGCCTCCGCCAAAGATAACTACCCGTCCTTTTTCAAGATGGCGGATTGCCCGACGGCGAATATAGGGCTCGGCAATTGTGCGCATTTCAATGGCGGTCATGACGCGGGTGGTAACATCGAGCTGTTCAAGGGCATCCATCAGAGCCAGCGAATTCACGACCGTGGCAAGCATGCCCATATAGTCTGCGGTGGTACGGTCCATGCCGGTATTTTCACCGGTGGCACCGCGCCAGATGTTTCCGGCACCAATCACAATGGCAACATCAACGCCGGTTTCCCAAACGCTTTTAACCAATTCGGCAATGTTGCGGGCTTGTGCCGGTGCAATGCCAAAGCCTCCCGGTTCTGCCAGTGACTCACCGGATAATTTCAATAGAATCCGATTATATTTATTCGCTTTTTGCTCTTCGCTCATATCTTCTCCGGTTCTTGATTTTATAAAAAGAGAGCCAACTTTTGGTTGGCTCTTTAAATCCTTATTCAGCGTCTTCTTCGACTGTTGGTGGGGTTGTTTCACCCAAAGCCCAGCGAATGAATCGGCGGATAACCAGGCGTTCGCCCAATGCGGCAACCTTGTCGTTGATCAGATCGGCAACAGTTTTGCTTTCGTCTTTGATGTATTTCTGATTGAGCAGAACGTTTTCGTCCATGAATTTCTTCATTGCGCCTTCAACGATTTTTGGAATAATGGCTTCGGGTTTGCCTTCAGCACGAACGCGCTCGATAATGGCGTTTTTCTCTTCTTCCAAAACTTCGGCAGGAACATCAGCTTCGGAAATAAATTTCGGGGAAGCAGCTGCAATTTGCAATGCGATTTCGTGGCTGAGTTCTTTGAAGGTGTCAGATTTTCC
>CAYVOY010000175.1:0-3347 GCA_964453395.1 uncultured Anaerolineaceae bacterium | reverse complement strand
TTGAAAACCACATGGCCATATTGACCATGCCCACCGGTTTGTTTGACATAGCGATAGCTGTGATTCATCACCGGTTTGGTAATAGCCTCGCGGTAAGCAACCCGCGGTTTGCCAATATTCGCCTTAACTTTGAATTCGCGCATCAGACGCGTAACCAAAACGTCAAGGTGCAACTCGCCCATACCGGAGATAACCGTCTGACCGGTTGCCTCGTCCTGGCGAACGCGGAATGTCGGATCTTCCTCAGCCAATTTGACCAAAGATTCAGACATTCTATCCTGATCGGCTTTAGTTTTCGGTTCAATTGCAATCGAAATAACCGGTTCGGGAAAATCAATATCTTCCATATATACCGCTTCGTTCGAATCGCAAAGCGTATCACCGGTAAAGCTAAACTTCAAACCGAGGATTGCGCCAATGTCACCGGCGCCTAATTCTTCAATATCTTCTCGTCGGTCGGCATACATACGCAACAAACGACCGATTCGTTCTTTTTTATCTTTTGAGGAGTTCAAAACTGTCGAATTTTGCTTAACTTTGCCGGAATAAACCCGGATGTAAGCCAAGCGTCCCATATAGGGGTCGGAAACGATTTTGAAAACAAGCGCTGCCATCGGCTCGTCGTCTTTAGCGTGTCGCAACACTTCTTCACCGTTGCGAACCAGTGTTGCTGTTACGGGAGGAATGTCCAGCGGTGAAGGTAAGTAGTCAATCACAGCATCCAAAACCAATTGAACGCCTTTGTTCTTCAAACTTGAACCGCAAAATACCGGGCTTGCCTGATTGGCAATGACAGCCTTGCGCAAAGCTAATTTTAATTCCGCCAGGCTAATATCTTCGCCTTCGAGGAAGCGCTCAGTCAGCTCTTCGTCCAATTCAGCGATCCGTTCAACCAAGATTGCCCGCTTTTCAGCTGCCTCGGCTTTGTATTCTTCGGGAATTTCAACCAACTCAGGCGTCGATCCGGTGGCTTCATTATAGAAGACAGCGTTCTCTTCCAAAAGATTGATGATTCCTTTAAAATTACTTTCAGAACCGATAGCAATTTGCATCTGCAGCGCATTTGCGCCAAGACGCTCCTTAATGGTTTCAATCGTGCGCTCGTAAGAAGCCCCGGTTCGGTCCATTTTGTTCGAGAAACAAATTCGGGGAACGCCAAACTTATCAGCCTGACGCCATACGGTTTCGCTTTGCGGCTCAACACCTTGCACAGAGTCAAAAACAACCACGCCGCCATCCAGCACGCGCAAAGAGCGCTGCACTTCAGCGGTGAAGTCGATATGCCCCGGCGTATCGATGATGTTGATCAGGTGGTCTTTCCATTCAGCAGTTACAGCCGCAGAAACGATAGTAATCCCCCGCTCGCGTTCTTCGGGCATCCAGTCAGTAACGGTTGTGCCGTCATCAACATTGCCTAAGCGATAAGTTTTGCCGGTATAAAACAAAATCCGCTCGGTCGTTGTGGTTTTGCCTGCATCAATGTGTGCAATGATGCCAATATTACGATAACGCTCAAGCGGAAAGTTTGTCATTTTATATTCCTAATTTGTTAAAGACCAGAATTACATCCGGAAGTGAGAGAAAGCTCTGTTAGCCTCTGCCATCTTGTGGGTTTCTTCGCGTTTGCGAATCGAAGCGCCCTGATTGTCTGCAGCATCCATCAATTCAGCGGCCAATTTCTCAGAATAGGATTTACCAGCTCTCGCACGAGATGCATTGATAATCCAGCGCATTGCCAGGGTAACCCGGCGTTCCGGAGAAACTTCCATCGGCACCTGATAAGTCGCACCACCAATTCGGCGGGGGCGAACTTCCATCATTGGGCTGACGTTTTTCAAAGCGGTTTCAAAAACTTCGATACCTTCTTTGCCGGTTTTTTCGGTGATCATATCGAGGGCATGATAAACATGACGGGTAACTGTACTTTTCTTACCGTCAAGCATAATGCGATTAATGACCATCTGCAGGTGAACGTTGTTATATTTCACATCCGGGGGAGTGATTCGTTTTTCTGGTTTATATCTTCTTGCCATCTTTGCTCCTCAGAATTTAGGCTTCAGCGCGTTTGGCGCCGTACTTGGAACGAGCGCGTTTGCGATTAGCAACACCGGTGCTGTCCAGTGTTCCACGAACGATGTGATAACGCACACCGGGTAAATCCTTAACCCTGCCGCCACGGACCAAAACAACACTATGCTCCTGAAGCTGGTGCCCTTCGCCGGGGATATAAGCGGTTACTTCAATGCCATTGCTCAAACGAACACGAGCAATTTTGCGCAATGCAGAATTCGGTTTCTTGGGGGTCATCGTACGCACGACAGTACAAACGCCACGTTTCTGGGGAGCACCCTTAGCCTGGCGAGTTCGGCGTTGTTTCTCCGAATTCAAAGTATATTGCAAAGCTGGCGATTTGCTTTTTTGACTTTTTGTCTTTCGACCTTTTCGAACCAATTGGTTAATTGTTGGCACCTTGCCTCCGTACTACCTAATAATCTTTCTAATTTATTATTCAATAAACAAAGCCATCAATATTACGGATGGCTCTTTTAGCCTACACAATCTGACAGACAGATAAAAACCTCCCTGTCAGGAACGAGGGATTATTCTAACACGCCTTTCATCATTACGTCAAGCGTGAGTTTCACCTCTTGTAACACCTAAAATCCCTTTTCACTCATATTAAGCTGGCTAAAGACATCAGCGCCCTGATCCATCAAGCCGGTTGGGATGCGCTGGCGGCGCGTTCGTTCTTGATCTTTGCCAAATTTGACAACTTCTCCGTCATCCATAATCGCTTCAATTGCCAAACTGAGTGATTGCAATTCTTTAACCAAAACCTGGAAAGCCGCCGGAATACCCGGAGCTTCGATCGGTTTGTCCTGAACAATATGCTCGTAGGTGGCATTTCTACCGACGACATCATCAGATTTCACAGTCAGCATTTCTTGCAAAGTGTAAGCGGCACCATAAGCTTCCAATGCCCAAACTTCCATTTCACCAAAGCGCTGACCGCCAAATTGAGCCTTACCGCCCAGAGGCTGTTGAGTAACCAAACTGTATGGGCCAGTGGAGCGGGCATGAACCTTGTCTTCCACCAGGTGATGCAGTTTGAGCATAGTCATCACGCCAATCGTAACCGCTTGATCATATAAAGATCCCGTGCGACCATCGCGAACCATTTGCTTGCCCAGTGTCGGAATGGGTTTGCTGGTTTCAAACATAATTTCTTTGGCTTTGCTTTCCATCGCTACCCGGTCAAGTTCGCGGTCAATTTCATAACCGTTCTTCTTTGCCCAAAGCACCAAACAAGCTCTGACGGCGTTATCATCACGGAATTTTCGATCAGC
>CAYVOY010000174.1:0-3352 GCA_964453395.1 uncultured Anaerolineaceae bacterium | reverse complement strand
GCCAGCCTCGAACTGGCGGTTTCTGCCCTCGAAGCCAGTGTTTTGCCGCTTGATACCGTCCTGGTTTACGTCACCCCCTATTTGGATTTTCGCCTGCTGCCCGAGTTTTATGAGCTGATTGGGCGAGCCGGTGAACTTGGCGTTGAAACACACGTTTGGATGGCGATGACCAGGCGCATCCTTGGTTCTTCCTACGAAATTGAGCTGCATGAGGCGATTACCGCTGCCGGAGGCACTTTGAGCCCTCTTACAGGCACCGAACTCGTCCCCAACCCGCGTCAATATATGGAAGGCAAAGGCCAGGCTTATACCATCAATTATCAATCGGCTCCGCGTTCTGCCGGAGATTATGATGTGAGCCTTCGGGCAAAATTTGGCAATTCGCCAACGCTTCAATCCCCCGAAAAGACGCTTGAATTGGATATTCAGCCGACCAAACTGACATTCCTCAATGTGCCGGAAACGCTGCAGCTTACTTTTAACAATGACGGCAGTTTTCAACCCAACCAGTTGCCCATTGAAGCCCTGATTGAATTCCCGGATGGCTATCCGCGCTCCATTCTCAATTCGACGCTGTTTGTCAACGGTGAACGCCTGCTCAGCAACACGCAATCGCCTTATGGCAATTTTGTAATCGACCTTGAGCCCTATCTGGAGGATTCAGAAATAGAGCTTGAACTCCGTTTGCAGGACGATTTTGGTTTGCAAGGGCGCTCGGAAGTAAAAACCGTAGCCCTGGATGTTTTCAGACCGGAATCTCTCAGCCAAACCGCTTGGTATAGCAGTCCCTGGTTGTGGATTGGTTTAGTTGGGGCTTTGGCTCTTTTGGCATTCTTAATTTTCCGCAAACCGAAACCGAAAAAAGAAATTGTTGAAAATGCTCAGGATGAAACTGGAAATCAAGAGGGCGAAAAGGCTGATCGCCCTGAAAAGAAGTCCTTCTTCGATCTTTTCCGCGGCATCGGGGCGAAAACCGCAAATGGAAAGAATAAAGCAGCTGGGAAAAATGGAGTTGAAGCCAGGGAAAGCAGCCCGGAAAAAGCTTATATCCCCAAGGCGGTTGTTCAGCCACTTATGAAATTCGGCAGCCTGATCCGTCTCGACCCCGACCAAACGCCCTCGGCTGAGAAGCCACATTTGTTGACCGAAGAAATCACGCTGATTGGGCGCGACCCATCGGTTGCCAATTTGGTTTTAGACGACCCAACAATTGAAGCCCTGCATGCTGAAATCCATTTTTACCCCGACGGCCGAATTCGCCTGACCGATTTCAACTCCACCTCCGGCAGCTATGTCAACTTCAAAGCGGTGGGAAGCCAGGGAGCAAACCTCCAGCACGCAGATTTGGTCCACTTTGGCACACTTTTGTTCAGGTTCAACAGCGCAAGCCGAACCCAGGAAAACATAGTGGAAAATTAATCAGGGAGCGGGAAACAGGAAGCAGGAAGCAGGAAATCAGACTTAGTGTCTCGCAAGTTTCTGTCCGATTTTTTGTTGACGACCCGTTTGAAATTTGCAATGTCACAAAATGCAGTGAGTCTGGGGTTGAGAACGAAAACTGTGAATTGCATACTGCTCCCCGCTACCTGCTCGCCGCTCCCCGCTACCTGCTCGCCGCTCCCCGTTTCCCGTTTTGCCCTTGATACTGCAAAGACTTCGTGATAAAATACCGATTCTACGGAGGGATGGCCGAGTGGTCGAAGGCGCCTGTCTTGAAAACAGGTATAGGGCAACCTATCGTGGGTTCGAACCCCACTTCCTCCGCTGACTCGTCCAAACGACCGTAATGTAAAACTCGGGGAGGTGCCAGAGTGGACGATTGGGACCGCCTGCTAAGTGGTTGTCGGGTAAAACCGACCCAGGGTTCGAATCCCTGCCTCTCCGCCAAAACAAGACCGCAGAAATGCGGTCTTGTGCTTTAATAAATCTAATGTCTACAACAATGGGTAAAGTTAATAATGTCAAGAACGTATTGCATTCTATGACTGTAGATCTTATATTTCCACCAAACCTCTACTAATTTTAAATGAATCTGGAAAACAGCGATAAAGCGGCTGCAGGGAAGGGAGTAGGAATTTTGCTCTATGAAAAAAATGAAGAAAAAAGTCGGATCACAACATGATTAAGGTTCATCTGTTATCGACCCATGGCGGAGGCAACGGGCAGGAAACGGCCTGCTAAGTGTTTGTCGGGTAAAATCGATCTTGGTCTCGAACGTCTGCCCTTCCGCCAAATCAAATACGAATGTCTTTTACCGATTACGCTCCTTAAGGGTGTGCAAATTTAACGAATTGCATGGACATACCGATGAAAACGGAACACTTGAAATTGGCTGTTTTAAGGACGATTGAAAGCACGAAAAATCCCGGCCGAAGCTGAGCCGCGAACCTTCGTTTTCAAAATTTCTAATCTCCACTCTGTTGCGAAAAAGTGTATACTCGAAATTCCCTCACATGTTCTTATGCTTTATCTCCGCTCATTTTATATCTGAACGCAACAACTGCTATCGTATAAATAACGATAGAGTATGAAAGCACAATCGCAAGGTGTGGTAGCAGTTCGGCGTATTCACCAGCAACAGCCAATTGGGCCATTTCCGCCGCATGATAGAAAGGAAGGACGTGGCAAACTTCCTCAAAGCTACCGCCGATAAGTTCAATCGGAATAAACACACCTGAAAGCCATCCAGCAACATTCGTGAGTAATGCTCCACAAATACCGCTAACTGCTTTGTCGTTTAACAGACTCCCACACAGCAAGCCAATCCCAATAAACATTGCCCGTTGGCGTACATTCTAAAAGAAACATCATGGTTGCCAATATAGAGGCGAAATGGAAGGCCTACGTTTTTCAATCGTAAACCCAAAGCCACATCCTCCACGACGTTGTTCTTAACGCTTTCATGGCCACCCACTTTTTCATATTCCCGGCGTGAAATCAGAATGATGGGTCCATAAAGGCCTAGGTTGTATGGTTCTGGCAGACCAATTCCGTTCGCGGCAATCTGAACAAGATTGAACATCATCGAAAGCTGTTCATACATCTTTTCTGTCTTATGATAGGGCTAAACGGGAACCGTGCAACCCGCCTGCCGATAAGCCGCTAGCAATAATCGCAAACCATTCGGTCCCAGCCTCACGTCCGCGTCAAGGAATAGCAGAAGCTCTCCCGTGGCAGCATCTGCGCCGTTTTGGCAAGCCCACGTCTTGCCCGTCCATTCATTTGGCTTTGTGTTCAAGGCGATCAACCTAGCACCACTGGCTGCAATGATTTGCGCAGTGGAATCCTCTGAATTGTCGTCCACACAGATGATCTCGTGTATCGGTAGTGTTTGTGCATATAAATCCGAAAG
>CAYVOY010000173.1:0-3373 GCA_964453395.1 uncultured Anaerolineaceae bacterium | reverse complement strand
CCGGCTTGAAAAGCACAAGCCGGCCTACGATAAATTTTTTGCCGGCTTGAAAAGAAAATTTAGGTTTGGATAATTCCTGACTTAACTGTAGGCCGGATTCTGTTTTTGAATCCGGCTTAATAATTTGCCAGGATCTTGCCGGCTTGAAAAGCACAAGCCGGCCTACGATAAATTTTTTGCCGGTTTGAAAAGAACAAATTGGCTTACGACCTGATTTTCTCAAATAAAAAGCCCTTACTTTACAGTACAATTATGAAGCAATGGAAAAGGGAAATTTCAAGAAAACGATTCTCAGCCTGATGGCATTTTTGCTCTTGCTCAGCGCATGCGACGCGGGCGGGGCGATTTTGCCCTTGGTGGATTACACCGACCCGAATGGTCAATATAGCTTTCAGATTCCCGAAGGCTGGCAGAGCGAATTCGATAACAAAATTTTGACGCTCACTCCCCCCGACTACAAGGGCACAGAAGAAGAGCTTGTCTTGCGGGTTTATGGCGCCCCAACCAATACGATCGACACCGCCACGCATGTTGAGCTGGCAAACGAGCAGCTCGATGCCTTCCTCTCGCTTTACCTCGACCCGGATTTTGAGGTCGTCAACGAAGGCGAAACAACGGTTTCCCGCTATCCGGCGATGATCCGCGACTTTGCCAAACCCCACAAGGAGAGCTATATGCTCGGGCGATTGGTGATTGTTGCCACGCCTTTTTACGTTCTGGTTTTTCTTGGCAGCGGTCTTGAAGCCGATTGGGAGGCTTTTTTGCCAACCTATCGTCAGATGCTCAACCAATTCCAAATGATTTCTGCGCTTGAACCGGAAGAATAAGCATGCCGCGCCGTTTGCTAAATCTGCTTTTTCTGAGCCTTTTTGCTATGCCTGGCTTTACCGCTTGCCAGCCAATTTTTGTTGATTACCCTCTTGAGGAAGTTCCGGTTTATCTTGCACCACACCAGCAAGCGCAAGCTCCGCTAAAGCCAGAAAAGCTGACAGCCACAAAAGTGCCAATGCCAGGTAAGATGGCTGAAACAGCGCAAAACACTCCCGAACCAACTGAAGTTCCTCCGCTCTGCCTCTTAGCCGAGGACCCCGAATATGGCTTTTCTCCCGATAATCCGATTCAGGTTGGCAACACCAATTTGAAAGACGGACCCGAACGTGAGCAGCTCTACCTGCTCACCCTGCGCGGACCTGAAAATCAGGAAATCGTTTTTAGCCGACAAGCGCCCCAATTCAATCAAAGCGGGACGATTGTCGACCCCTATCAAATTGAGTACGACGGACTTGAAGTGCCGGTCTTGCTCTACTTTGACCTTTACAATTTTGCCAGCTTGCAAGTGCCAATTGGTTTCACTTGCGAAGCGGCTTTCCCCATCCCAACCCCACAAGAATGAGCTATGTATAATATTAAATCCCTTTTTCGTCGTTATCCTTTTCAGTTTTGGCTGATGTTTTTAGGTCTGATTGTCTCCAGTACGGGGACGACCATGGTCTGGCCCTTTCTCACGATTTATGCTTCCGAAAAACTGCTTATGCCGATGGCGGCAATCACCAGCCTGATGACTTTCAATTCCGTCTCCGGCTTTGCCTCAAATGTGGTTGCCGGATCCCTGGTTGACCGTTTTGGGCGGAAATCAATTATGGTGATTGGGCTTTTTGGTATGGCATTGGTTTATTTGCTTTATATTTTTGTGGGCGAGTATTGGCAATTTGCTCTGCTGATGTTGCTGTCCGGCGTTTTCAACCCGCTCTATCGCGTCGGAACGGATGCCAGCGTTGCAGATATGGTCCCGCCGGAAGACCGCACCCAGGCTTACAGCCTTGTGCGAATGGCACGCAATGTCGGCGTTGCGCTTGGTCCGATTTTGGGCGGTGTGGTGCTCTCCCGATCTTACACAATTGGCTTCGTTTCGGCAGCCGTCGCGCTTGTCTTTTTTGGTTTTCTGACGCTATTCTTCCTCAAAGAAACCTTGCATCGCGAAGAAGGCAAAGTTCATGAGAGCTTTCGCGATCAAATGGTCGTCATCCGCGAAGCTTTTCGAAATCGCGCATTTTCTAAAATGGTTGTTTCGTTTACGCTGATGGAAATTTGTGCGACCCTGATTTGGGTCTTTCTCTCGGTTTATATCAAAAATAATTTCGGCATTTCTGAGGCGCAATATTCATGGATTCCAACCACGAATGCGCTGATGGTCATATTTATCCAGGTTGCGATCAATCGAATTGTCTCACGCCATGAGCCAACCAAGGTTATGCCAATTGGGGCGGCTTTTTATCCACTTTCGATGTTGATCGTTGCCCTGAGCCGGAACTTTTGGGGCTTTTTGCTGGCTATGGTTGTGCTGACAATTGGCGAATTGATTACCGCACCGACTGCGACAGCTTATGTTGCCAATATCGCTCCGCCCGACCAACGTGGTCGCTATCTTGGTTATTTTGGGCTAACCTGGTATGCCGCGCTTTCGATTGGGCCAATGGGTGCCGGATTTTTGACCGACAATATCGGCACGACCGCGCCCTGGTATGCCGGTGTGATTGTCGGCATCCTGGCGGTGCTTTCTTATCTGAGTTTGCATAAAAACAAAACAAAAGTCCAAAGCGACTGAGCGATTTAAGTAACAAAAGACTTGACAAGAGAGCTCTTTAACTGGATAATAGAACAGATGTTCAGTTTAGGAAGGAAATATGACCCAGGTTTTCATTTTTAGTGAGCTTGATCGTTTTGAATTACGCAATTCAACCAAAAGGGCTGAAGAGATTGTTCTAAAAATTAATTCTGGCGACTGGGCTGCGGTTTTTGGCACTGAGCCGGATCGTGGGCAGTCCTGGCAAGCCTTCAGGGTTGGCGCGATGGTTATTATCCATCCGGCGATTCCCGGGGAAGACATGCCCAAGGTCTTTCTGAACAATAAAGAAATTCAAATTTTGGAAGCGATGAGTTTTGGCTTTTCTGCTCCCGAAATCGCCCACAAATTCCACCTGGCAGAGCGTACAATTCGCCGAAAAGCCTCAATCTTGCGTATGAAATTCAATGCGCGCAGCGATGCCGAGCTTTTGGCGAAAGCCACCGCCCTCGGGATTGTTAAACCGGATTTGGATTCGATTGCAGATTAATCCGGGCAAATGACAGCAAGAGATTGCATTATAAGATCGTAGGGCGCGATTGAAAATGTTCTAACCTTGATATCATTTTGCGTGACCCCATTTTCAATCCGCCTGAATTTAAAATCATTATGCCGGCGGACGTTGTACCCGAACGGCGGATTGAATGGGCGCAAGTTAACCCAGGCAAAAGGCAAACAGCCCATTCAATCTCGCCCTACGAAAATGTGCAGTCAGCGTAGGGCGAGGTTGAAGATGATTAAGCATTGAGA